>DASQVJ010000243.1:0-7512 GCA_035640835.1 Bryobacteraceae bacterium | reverse complement strand
ACGCTGCGGCTTCCGGGTTGTGGGTGATCATGAGGATGGTTTGACCCAAGCGTTTGTTCAGATCCCGTAACAAGGCCAGCACGGCTTCTGAGTTCGCGGTATCGAGGTTGCCCGTTGGCTCGTCGGCCAACAGGATCGCCGGGTGATTCACGAGAGCTCGGGCGATGGCAACTCGTTGCTGCTCGCCACCGGACAAGGCTCGGGGCTTGTGATCCAGACGATGCGAGATGCCGAGAAGCCGTAGCGTCTCCTGAAACTGCTTGTCGTCCTGGTTGAACGGCCTGCCTGCGATCGCGCTTGCGATGGCGATGTTGTCGCGAGCCGAAAGAGTCGGCAGCAGGTTATATTTCTGAAACACGAAACCGATTTCGGTCTTACGGAGATTCGTGCGATCGCCTTCCGTCATCGCGCGCAGATCCTTGCCCCGGATGAAGACCTTGCCGGCAGTCGGCGGGGTGAGGCCACCGAGGATGTTGAAGAGTGTCGATTTACCGGATCCCGAGTGCCCTACGACGCTGAGGAATTCACCTGGCGCTACATCGAGGTCGACACCGCGGAGCGCGTGAACATCCACGTCGCCTACATGGAAGACTTTGGTCAGACCACGGACCGAGATAATGGGACCGTTCGGGCTAGGGCTACTCATAGGTGAGTGCCTCGATTGCGTCTTGACGCGCCGCCTTCAATCCTGGATACAACGTGCCAACTGCCGAGCCCGCGAGGGCTAGAGCGGTCGCAATCGGCCACCATTGAGGAACGATCACCTGCTGCAGAGTGGCACCGACCGTACTCAAGATGACTGCCCTGGTCCCGTAGGTCAGCAGAATGCCGAGAGCCGATCCAAGCAGGGCAATGAGCATCGACTCGCGCAGAAGGATACGGAGGATGTACATCGGCGAAGCTCCGAGCGCTTTCAGGATGCCGATCTCACGGGTCCGCTCGAGGACCGCCGTATACATCGCGAGGAAAACCACCAGAAACCCGAACACGACCGCTAGTCCGATGGTGACCTTCGTGAACTGCTCCAACAGCGGAATGCTGTTCACGGATATCTGCGAAAGGAATTCCTCGATGGTGAAGATGTTGTGATCCGGGAGAAACTGCTTCAAATCCGCCAGCACGCTTTGAACATTGGCAGGGTTATCGACCTTGACGTAGATGATACTGACCTTGCCGGTATTCGCCGTTAAATCTTGCAAGATGCCAATTGGGACGAAGATCCTGGCGAGCTTGCCGGACTGCACGATGCCTGAGACTCTCCAATTCTGATTCAGCAGGTTTAAAGTGCTGCCGACATCGAGATGGCGCTGGCGCGCGTAGTATTCATCGATGACGAGGTCGTTCGGCGCTTTCGGAGGACCACCCTCGAGATAGACCAGACCACCGGACATCTCGTTGAACTTGTCAAAATCGATGCCCGTGATGCGCTCGAACATCTGCAGCTGGTGTTCGACCGTACCTGTGGCGATCCGGACGTGCGGACGCTTCGCGACAGCAGCGATAAGCTTTTCGTTCATCGGCGCGCTGCTCATGCCGATGAGGGAGGACCCAGGGGGTCGGATCATGATGTCGGCCCCGATACCCCTTGTGCGCTGCGCCAAGCCTTGGATGGTCCCTTCGCTCAGACCGACGAGCGTAAGGATCATCGTTACCTGGACGCCAATGGCGACGACAGTGAGAATCGTTCGTACGGGCCTATGTTTGAGGTTCTCGACGACGAGGCGGTTTAGCAACTTTCATTTTAGCGATAGTGTTCACCTGGCGAAGAGCTTTCAGATACCGAGGCTTCGGCGAAAGTGGCCATTTCGCGATACAACCTGATGGCGGTGTCGATCAGGTTCATCATCAACGCGGCGCCGGTGCCTTCGCCTAGTCTCATCCCCAGATCGAGAGGCGCGAAGACACCGATACGTTCGAGTAGCAGGCCATGCGCCGACTCAGCAGATCGATGAGAAAAGAATGCGGTGTCGAGCGCGGAAGGTCTGATACGGCAAGCCACCAGCGCAGCCACCGACCCGATAAATCCGTCGACGACCACCGGCAGATGGCGTGCACCGGCCTCGATGAGGAAACCTGCCATGGCAGCGATCTCGAAGCCTCCCACAGCTGAAAGAACATCGAGAGGGTCTTCAGGAGCCGGCCGATGCAGGGCGAGCGCGTCTCGAATCACCTGGATCTTATGTTCGAGGGCAAGGTGGGTGATGCCCGTTCCCCGCCCCGCGGTCGCGGACGGATCGAGGCCGCAAAGCGCGCTGAACACTGCCGCGGCCGAGGTCGTGTTGCCGATGCCCATCTCGCCCAGCCCCACAAGCTCGGCTTCACACGAAGCGGCAAGCTCGCGCCCCACAGCGATTGCCTGTTCGACCTCAGCGCGCGACATGGCTCGTTCAGATGCGAAATTTTTCGTGCCTGGGGCGATCGAACGATCGATGACTGGAGGTGCGAATGGTTCCCCGGCAACACCGACGTTCACCACTACCGGATCGATCTGGAACGCTCGGCAGAGGACGTTGATCGCGGCTCCGCCCTGCGCGAAGTTCATCACCATCTGACGCGTGACCTCTTGAGGATAGGCACTGACCCCTTCCGCCGTCACGCCATGATCCGCGCAAAACAGGAACATGGCTCTTCGAGGTTGCGGGGGAAGCGCAGCTTGGCGGATGAGGCAGTAGCGCATCACCAGCGACTCCAGTTGACCCAGGCTTCCGCGTGGCTTCGTCAGGTGATCAAGGCGGTGTTGAATCTGCTTCTCGAGTGATTGGGAGTTCGACAAGTTCACAGTAGCTCTGTTGAAAAGTAGTCGGATCTTCACCTGCCACTCTCGCGGCAATCACCGAATGTACAGCCTCGTGACCGATGAGCAGCGCCGGCAAGGGCATCTTCAGGATAGCGTCCAACGCGGCCGAGACTCGCTGTTCGAAGGCCGCCCAAGCTTCGCCGCCGGGAGGGGTCACGCCCGTCCAGTCGAGCATCTTTCGACGCGCGATATCAGGCCAGCGCTGCTCGATGTCGGCCCACACTCGCCCGTCCCATTCGCCGTACGTGATCTCGCGCAGATCCGGGATGATTGTTGTCGGCACGTTGAGTGCGGCGGCAGTTTCTACGGATCGGAGGAGAGGGCTCGTGTAGCAGGCGGCGAAAGAAGGCACTTGCACCTTGGAAGCTTGTTGGCGTCCGGCGTCGCTTAACGATGGATTCGATTGACCGAGCAGAACGCCAGTAACGGCGGGCTCGGCATGTCTCAAGAGATACAACGATGGCATGCGAAGAGGATGAGAGCGTAGCAATCGATGATAACCGCCGTGGTCCCCAGGCAATCTCCGTTGATGCCTCCCAACCGTGCATGGAACCAGAGGTAGAGGAATCGCAGCAGCAGTATCGAACCGGACGTGAGAAGCACGGCGAGCTTCCAGCCTAGCAGCGACGCCGCCAACAGCCCTTGCAGGATGGCTCCGATGGCGATGCCGCTGGTCATGGTTGCGTTGAGATAAGCACCGGAGCCGCCAGCCAGCGGACGCGAGGTCCAGGCGAGCGCGACGACGGCGGCGCGGGAGAACGATTGGGCGACGGCAAAAGCGATCACCGGATCGATCAGCAGGCCCGTGAGCGCGCTCCATCGGACGGCCGTGGCGAAGATGAGCGCCATGGCTCCGTGTGCTCCGATGCGGCTGTCCTTGAGGATCGCGAACATTTTCTCTCGCGTGCGGTACGAACGGAGCGCATCGAAGATGTCGGCAAGACCGTCCTCATGCAGTCCCCCGCCGATGATGGCGAGAAAGATCAGCGCCAGAACGGGCCCGAGCGGACCTGGTGAGTATCGAAACACGAGACCGGCGAGAGCACCCACAAGGGCGCCGACGAGCGGGAAGAACAACGCGCTCTGTCCTGATGGCGCCGTTCGGCCTCGGATCGGAATAATGGTGAGGAACTGAATCGCGCCTAGAAAGCGAAGAAGCACAGGTTCACTTCACCTGAAGAGGAATTCCGAAGACCATCCAATAAACCGATTGGGCACGCTCAGCAACTTGCTGGTTCAGCCAACCTGCCTGGTCACGGAACTCGCGTGCAAGCGCGTTGTCCGGCACGATCCCCGCACCCACCTCGTTCGTTACCAGGACAACGCGGCCCTTCGCGGACTCGCAGGCATGGATCAGCCGATTGGCGTGGGCGCGAAAGTCATCCTGCTGCGCAAGCATCAGGTTCGAGAGCCAGAGCGTCAGACAATCGACAACGACAGCGTCGTACTCGCGAAGTTGTGCGATGACACAATCGAGGTGAATGGGTTCCTCAAAGGTCTCGAAGTCCCAGCCGCGTTCCGTGCGGTGCCTCGAGATCCGGTCGCGCATCTCGTCATCGAACGCCTGGGCGGTTGCGACGAACGCGAGACGGCCTCCCGTCTTACGCGCGAGCTCGAGCGCGTACCGGCTTTTCCCGCTACGGCTGCCTCCTCCGATCAGTGTAATGGGCACTAGCGCTTGGAAGCCGCGATGCCCTCGGCCTTTGCATCGCCGAGCCTGGCTTCATCAGGACGCTTGCGAGGCAGCAGCGTGACTGCAACCGCGCCGATGAAAGCGACGACGAAAACCACGTTGAGGGCCATCGGATAACTGCCGATAGACTCGCGAAGCTTTGCGATGGCGTAGGGGAACCAGGTCTGGCCGATGGTGTCGGTCGGCAGGATGATGGCCATGGCGCGTGCGAGTGTGTTGACGCCGAACTGCTCGGCGGCCATCAGAGGGATGAGCATGTAGTCCGCGCCCATGCCGAAGCCGAACAGGACGGCGAACACGTAAACGAATTCCGGCTGCTTCGGCGTGACGGCAAGCATGATCGGGATCGTGACCGCGACCAGGAAGTATGTCGCAGACATGACGAGCTTCTTGGAGGCTCGGTCGGCGATCCAACCCACGAAAACGCGTCCCAGAATCGACGACCAGAGGATCGCCACGCTGGCAACTGTCCAAATCGAGTCGAGCTCACGATTTCGAAAGCCGGAATCCTCGAAGACGAACTTCATGTTGGCGTTGACGGCTCCGATTGATCCAATCGAGCAAAAGCTGCCGATGGTCAGGAGCCAGAACGCCGGTTGTTTCAGAAGCCAACCGAAGGAACGAGGCTCGATCTTGGCGTCTGCCGGCGGCGCGTCGGCCCCATCGGCAAACTGCCCAACTTCCGACGGTTTATTACGCACCAGCAGGAATGTCACGGGCCATGCCAGAAGAATGGTGAATCCCAGCACCAGAAGAGCGGTCTTGTAACCGTAAGCTGCCGTGACGTCCCTCACCATGATGGAGCCCAACGAACCGAAGACTCCGACGCCGACATACACCAAACCCATCGCCGTGCCACGCAGCTTTCGGAACCATTGCGAGATCAGAACCTGGTGAGGAATGGGTCCCGACAGGATGTACCCGACCGTGTAGACAAAGAACAGCCCGTAGTACACCCAGAGACTCCCGGGCATGTTGGCGAAGCCGGAGAAAGCCAGGAACGTGAGAGCGGTGCCCGCCAGGATAAGCACCTTCGGGGTTAGCCGATGGATCAACAGTGGGCCCACCCAGAGCGTGAAGAGGGCCGCGAGTGGGAATCCAAGAACAGCGTCGCTGCGTGACCAGCCGAACCCTCCTTCGGCTACCGGCTTCGTGTAGTAGTTATAGAAGAAGCCGAGGTTGTAGTAAGGAAGGCCGGTGGAAAGGCCGAAGGTGATGAATGCCGCCAACGCAACCCACCAGCCGAAGAAACCTTGTTTTGCACGCGCGTTCATGGTTGCTTTCGGTTATATCAAGAAACTCTGGCAACCACGAATCTTTGTCAACAGGAATTTAGCGCAGAGAACCTTGCGGGGTGATGCGCTCGGCGTTGAGATAGCTGCGCAGGACTTCCGGTATGACAACTGTCCCATCGCTCTGCTGGTAATTCTCCACGATGGCTACCCAAGTACGACCGACCGCAAGACCGCTGCCGTTCAACGTGTGAACGAATTCAGCCTTTGACTTGCCGGATTTGTGCCGGATGCCCGCGCGTCGTGCCTGGAACGCTTCGAAGTTCGAGCAGGAGGAGATTTCTTTGTACGCGCTTTGGCCGGGCAGCCAGACTTCGATGTCGTAGGTCTTGGCGGACGAAAATCCCATGTCGCCGGTGCTCAAGAGTACGGTTCGATAGGGGAGTCCGAGCAGCTGCAAAATGCGTTCGGCATCGGCCGTGAGCTTTTCGAGTTCGTCCATGCTCTGATCTGCGCGAGCAAACTTCACCAGCTCGACCTTCTGGAACTGATGTTGCCGTATGATGCCTCGCACATCGCGACCGTACGAGCCCGCTTCGCTGCGAAAGCACGGCGTGTAGGCGCAGAGCTTGATCGGCAGCTTCTCGGTATCGAGTGTCTCATCTCGGAAGACGTTGGTGACCGGCACTTCCGCTGTCGGGATCAGGTACAGCGGTGGTTCCGTGGCCACCTTGAACAGGTCCTCTTCGAACTTAGGGAGGTTGCCCGTGCCGTACAAGCTCGCCGCGTTCACCAGAAAGGGCGGAAGCACCTCGGTGTATCCATGCTCGCGAGTGTGCGTGTCGAGCATGAAGTTGATCAGGGCACGCTCGAGCTTTGCGCCCAGGCCGTAGTAGAAGGCGAAGCGAGCGCCCGTCACCTTCGCGGCACGCTCCAGGTCGAGAATGCCGAGCTCGGGACCAAGATCCCAGTGCGCCTTAGGCTCGAAGTCCAGCTTCCGCGGCTCGCCGACGCGACGCACTTCGACGTTGTCGTGCTCGGATTTGCCTTCGGGCACGGACTCGTGCGGCACGTTCGGGATGCCCGCCAGCATCTGCCGGAACTCATCGTCCAGGACCTTGACCCGTTCATCCAGAGCAGCCGCCCGGTCACCCATCTCACGCACCTTGGCCTGGCGCTCGGTGGTGTCCTGCCCCTCGCGCCGGAGCTTGCTGATCTCCTGGCTCTCCGCGTTGCGCTGTGCGTTTAGCTGCTCGCTCTCGGTCACCGCCGACCGGCGTTCCGCATCCATTCGCCGGAAAGCGTCGGTATCAAGCTCAAAGCCGCGCGATTTCAAACGCGCGGCAATAGCATCCAGGTTTTGTCGAAACGTTGTCAGATCGTGCATCGAGCCTTAACGATTCTCGATCGCGACCCAGGGCTGACCGTCGGGCTTTCCGGTGTAATCCGCGCGCGGGCGGATCAAGCGGTTGTTGCGATACTGCTCCAGGATGTGGGCCGTCCAGCCGGACATGCGGCTCACCGCAAAGATCGGCGTAAACAGGTCGACTGGGATGCCGAGCGAGTAGTAGGTGGAAGCCGAATAGAAGTCGACGTTCGCATTCAGCTTCTTTTCGGACCTGATGAGTTCCTCGACGGCCTTCGACGCTTCGTACAGCTTGCCGTGGCCGGTCACGCGGCCGAGCTCCTCGCTGAAGTGGCGAAGGTGCGTGGCCCGAGGATCTTCCGTTCGGTACACGCGGTGTCCGAAGCCTGGAATCTTCTGCTTGGCTGCGAGCTTCTCCCTTACA
>DASQVJ010000242.1:0-23682 GCA_035640835.1 Bryobacteraceae bacterium | reverse complement strand
CAATTGACCGACCTCAAGATCGGCGTCCTGTTCGTACTGGCGCTGTCGTCGGTCGGTGTTTATGGCGTGGCCCTGGCGGGTTGGGCGTCGAACAACAAGTACGCGCTGCTCGGCGGGCTGCGCTCCTCGGCGCAGATGATCAGCTACGAACTGCCGCTAGCACTGGCGGTCGCAGCGCCGCTCTTGATTTCGAACACGCTGAGTTTTCGCGAACTGGTGGATACACAGACAGGCTACTGGTTCGGTCTAATCCCCAAGTGGAACATTTTCGCCGGACCCTTTCCGCAGATCTTCAGTTTCATCATCTTCCTGATCGCGAGCTTCGCTGAGACGAATCGTGTGCCGTTCGATTTGCCGGAAGCGGAGAACGAGCTGGTTGCGGGATTCCACACCGAATACTCGAGCCTGGGCTTCGCAGCCTTCTTTACCGCCGAGTACATCAACATGATCACGGTGTGCTCCGTTGCGACGCTGCTCTTCCTGGGCGGCTGGACCCCGTTGTGGCCGGTACAGTACGGATCGTGGATTGTGCCGATAGCGGTGCTGCTGTTCTTTGGTGGCGTTCTGATCTTTCACGGACTGCAGCCGGCACGCAAGTACGACAAGTTCACGTTCCCGGCGATCGGAGTCATTTGCTTCGTGCTCGCGCTGTTGTTCCTGATCCCGGCGCTGCAACAGATTCTCTTGCCGCTGTTTTGGTTCTTGACCAAGACCGGCATACTTCTGTTTATCTTTATCTGGATTCGCGGTACGCTGCCGCGCTTCCGCTATGACCAGTTGATGCGCTTCGCGTGGACATTCCTGTTTCCGCTAGCGCTTGCCAACCTGCTCATCACGAGCCTGTTGGTTGCTTTGACATCGTAGACTGCCATGGATCCCATACTCTTCTTCATCTTCGCGGCCATCGCCGTGATCTCTGCCATCAGTCTGGTGGTGCAGACGCATCCGATCGCGAGCGCTCTGTCGCTGGTGGGAGTGATGCTCGCGCTTGCGGTGCTTTACCTTCTGCTGGGCGCCGAGTTCATGGCCGCCGCGCAGATGATTGTGTACGCGGGTGCAATCATGGTGCTCTTCGTGTTTGTCATCATGCTGCTGAACGCGGGAACGGAGCGCAAGTCGAACCGGTCGGTGTTGGTGAAGTGGTTCGGCATCCCGCTGTTTGCGCTGTTCATCGGCGTAATGAGCTTCCTCATTCAGGGGCTACTGCCTAAGACGACCACTGTGTCGTTTGGATCGTTTACCGGTGGAGGTGCTCAGGAAATAGGCGAGCGGCTGTTCCGCTTCTACCTATTGCCCTTCGAGGTGACAAGTGTGCTGATTTTGATCGCCATTATCGGAGCGATCGTGCTTGCAAGAAAGGAGATCTGATTGCTTCCGATTCCCACTACGGTTCCTCTCTCCTGGTATCTACTTCTCAGCGCCATTCTCTTCGGCCTTGGCGTGGCCGGCTTCCTGTTTCGCAAAAACATCATCACGGTGTTCATGTCCATTGAGCTGATGCTCAATGCGGTGAACCTGAGTTTCATCGCGTTTGCCTACCAGTTCGGCGAAGTCGACGGGCACATCTTCTCATTCTTCGTGATGGTCGTGGCGGCTGCGGAAGCGGCAGTGGGGCTGGGGATCATTTTGACCGTTTTCAAGAATAGAGCGACCCTTCAGATCGATGAAGTGAGTACGTTCAAGAACTGACACCATGGAAACCCAACATCTCTGGCTCATTCCGATCCTGCCTCTGATAGGAGCGGGCATCAATGGGATCTTTGGCAAGAAACTGCCAAAGTCGGTGATCAACGCTGTAGCGATTGGCAGCGTAGTGCTGTCATTCTTGTGGGTCCTGAAGGTGCTCGCTGCACTGGGTCTCTTTGGCGGACACATGGCCGAGGGAGCGCATGTAGAGCGCTACTTCAGCTGGCTCGCAAGCGGCAATCTGAATATCGGGTTTGATTTTTCAGTCGACCCGCTAACCGCGGTGATGCTACTCGTGGTCACCGGTATCGGCAGCCTGATCCACATCTATGCCACCGGTTACATGGCGCATGAGGGTGGGTATTGGCGCTTCTTCAGCTACCTGAACCTGTTCATGTTTTTCATGCTGGTTCTGGTCTTGGCAGCGAACTACCTCGTGCTGTTCATCGGCTGGGAAGGCGTCGGCTTGTGTTCGTACCTGCTGATCGGCTTTTATTACACGGAGAAGTTCGCGACCGATGCCGGCAAAAAGGCGTTCATCGTCAACCGCATCGGCGACTTCGGCTTATCGCTTGCGATGTACCTGATCGTGCGGCAGTTCGGATCGTTGGATTTCGGCAAGGTGTTCGAGCAGGCGAGGGCTTTACCGCCCGACACCGGCGCTGGGATCTTCACTGCAATCTGTCTGTTGCTGATGGTCGGCGCGGCTGGTAAATCGGCGCAGATCCCCTTACATGTCTGGCTGCCGGACGCGATGGCTGGTCCGACCCCCGTGTCGGCTTTGATCCACGCGGCAACCATGGTGACCGCCGGCGTTTATCTGTGCGCGCGGTCGAACATATTGTTCACGCACTCTGACATAGCGCTGACTACGGTCGCAGTCATTGGGATCATGACCGCGTTTTTTGCCGCCACCATCGGATTGGTGCAAAACGACATCAAGAAGGTGTACGCGTACTCCACCGTATCGCAGCTCGGGTACATGTTTCTGGGCGTCGGTGTGGGTGCCTTTGCGTTCGGCATCTGGCATGTGGTGACTCACGCGTTCTTCAAGGCCCTGCTCTTCCTTGGTGCGGGCTCGGTGATCCATGCGTGCGGCGGCGAGCAGGACATGCAGCTGATGGGCGGGCTTCGAAAGAAGACCCCGATCACGTTCTATACGCTGTTCGCAGCGGCGCTGGCGATTGCAGGAGTCCCGTTTACATCGGGCTGGTTCAGCAAGGACGCGATTCTGCTGGCGGCTCATGAGAGGAGTCCGATTCTGTTTTGGATCGGAACGTTCACTGCCGGCTTGACGGCCTTCTATGTGTTTCGCTCGATCTTCCTGACGTTCTTCGGAGAGTATCGGGGGACCGGGCATCCGCACGAGTCGCCTCCGTCTATGACGATGCCGTTGATCGTGTTGGCCATTCTGTCGCTGGTCGGTGGGTTTCTCCCGGTGCCTCATTGGCTCGAACCGGTCTTTCCGCCGGTGCATGAGGGTGAGCACGGGACACTCGGGCTGATTGTGAGCGCAGCGGGTCTGATTGGGATTGCGTTGGCCTATGTGATGTACGTTGTCGCGCCGAGGATCCCGGAATCGATTGCGCGGACGTTCAGTGGTGTGTATCGCTTGCTTTACAACAAGTACTACGTCGACGAAATTTACGACGCCATATTTGTCGAGCCGATCGTGCAAGGCTCGCGGGTAGTGCTGTGGAAGGGCTTCGATGCCGGGTTGATCGATGGAATCGTGAACGGGATCGGTGCGCGGTCGTGGAACATCGGCGCGATCTTGCGGCAGATGCAGTCGGGCAACATTCGAAGCTACGCGGGATGGGTTGTTCTCGGATCGGTGCTAGTGATCCTCGCAATGACGATCACGGGAGGGCTGCAGTAGATGACGCTCTTCGACATTGTGCTTGCGCTACCCCTTATCGGGTTTTTGATCGCTGTGATCCTGCCGAGCGGGGATCTGATCAAGAAGTTCACCCTTGTTCTCTCGCTGATCGTCTTCATTGCCTCGCTCGGTCTGATCGGACCGGTGCTCGCCAAGCCAGGCGAGATGTCGTTCGTGACGGACACGATGTGGATTGCGTCACCGAAGATCACGTATCACGTCGGAATCGATGGCTTGAGCTTGTGGCTCGTGATCCTGTCGACGTTGTTGACCCCGATTGCGGTGCTGATTTCGTGGAAGTACATCACGCACCGGCTCAAAGAGTTCTACGCGTTTCTGCTGCTGCTCGAGTTCGGCTTGATCGGCGTGTTCGGGGCGCTCGATCTGTTCCTGTTCTATGTGTTCTGGGAAGTCAGCCTGGTGCCGATGTACTTCCTCGTCGGCATTTGGGGACATGAGCGGCGCATCTACGCGGCGGTTAAGTTCTTCCTCTTTACACTCGCCGGTTCCTTGTTGATGCTGGCCGCGATCATCTTCCTGTACCTCAGGGCTGACTCGTTTGACTACGGCACGATCCTGACGGCTCTGCAAACAGGCCGGATGACGTTGTCGCATACCGAGGCTACCCTGTGCTTCCTCGCCTTCTTCATCGCCTTTGCGATCAAGGTGCCGCTGTTCCCGCTGCATACGTGGCTGCCGGATGCGCACGTGGAAGCTCCAACCGCCGGATCGGTGATGTTGGCTTCGGTCATGCTGAAGCTCGGGACATACGGACTCGTCCGGTTCTGTTTGCCGCTGTTCCCGGTGCCTGCTCGCGAGCATGCGCCCTGGATCGTAGCCCTCGCGATCGTCGGCATCATCTATGGCGCCCTCGTGGCGCTGGTGCAGCCGAATATGAAGAAGCTGGTTGCGTACTCGTCGGTGAGTCACTTGGGCTTCGTCGTGCTGGGTATCTTCTCGTTCAATCAAATCGCGCTCGATGGGGCGGTGTACCAGATGCTCAATCACGGCATCTCGACCGGTGCCCTCTTCATGCTCGTCGGCTACCTCTACGAGCGGCGGCATTCGCTGATGATCGCGGATTATGGCGGGGTTGCCTCGCTGGCGCCTGCGCTATCGGCGATCTTTTTGTTGACGACTCTGGCGAGTATCGGCTTGCCGACCTTAAATAACTTCGTCGGCGAGTACCTGGTCTTGCAGGGATCGGCGCTGGTCAATTTTCAGTGGACTGTGTTTGCGGCCGTCGGCGTGATTCTGTCGGCGTGCTACATGCTCTGGATGTATCAACGAGCCTTCCTCGGCAGATATCCGGGACAGGTTATGGAATCGGGACATGGACATGGCGGACATGGCTCGGCTGAGCCGGACACGAACGCCGAGGTTGTGGCTGCCGGAGCGCATGAGGGACATGAGACGCACGATCACGGTCACGGTGGACATGGATTCCACATGCCGGATTTGACATTGCGCGAGTGGATCGCCATCATCCCGTTGGTTGTGCTGATGGTCTGGATGGGCATGCAGCCGAACACGTTCCTGCCGTCGATTGGTGCATCGAACTCGAAAACGCTGGCTGCGGTGGAGCGGCGGACGGAGCAGCAGGTGAAGGCTCCGACGAAGGCTCCTGCTGTCGTGGCCAAGGAGGTGGAGCGTGCCGACTGATTTCGCCCTCCCAACATCGCAAGAGTACATTCGGTTCCTCCCGGAGATCATCCTGACGCTGGGCGGAATCCTGCTAATGGTGCTCGCCGGTTTCGCCAAGGAAGGTGAAACCGAGCAGCCGATGATGCCCACGTTATCGATGGGCGTCCTGCTGGCCGCCCTCGCGGCGGCCTTCTATGCCTCTACCATACCGGGCGACGCATTCAATGGAATGCTGCTGGTCGACGGTTTTGCCACCTTCTTCCGCATACTCGTCCTGATCGTTGGAATTCTGACAGTGTTCGCCTCCACACAGTATCTTCGGCGCGAACGCGCAGAATCGGGGGAGTTTCACGCCCTGCTTCTGTTCTCGATCGTGGGACAGTGCATTCTGGCATCGGCAAACGAGCTGATGATGGTGTTCATCGGCCTCGAGATCTCGTCAATCGCGAGCTACATTCTTGCGGGCTACCTGCGCGATGACAAGCGCAACAACGAGTCGGCGCTGAAGTATTTCCTGCTCGGGTCGTTTGCGACGGCGTTCCTGTTGTACGGCATCGCGTGGATATACGGAGTGACTCGCACCACGAACCTGGCTGGGATTCGCGAGGCCATCAGCGCAACGGGTGGAAACATCCCGATTGCACTCGTGGGTGCTGCTGCGGCCCTGTTGTTTGTCGGTTTCGCTTTCAAGATCTCCGTCGTGCCGTTCCAGATCTGGGCGCCCGACGTTTATCAGGGTGCTCCTGCTCCGGTGAGTGCGTTTTTGTCGGCCGGTCCGAAAGCGGCCGCATTCGCTGTTTTCGTTCGAGTGTTCGTGACTGCCTTCGAGCCGATTAGCGCGCGATGGCAACCGATCGTTTGGGTTTGCGCTCTGCTGACGATGATCGTCGGCAACTTCGCGGCCCTCACGCAGACGAATATCAAGCGTCTGCTTGCCTACTCGTCAATCGCGCATGCCGGCTACATCCTGGTGGCGGTTACGGCCCTGGCGAACAGTCAGGGGGCGGAGGATGCGACGGCGGCCGTGATGTTTTACCTGGCTGCGTACGCCTTCATGAACATCGGTGCATTCGCAGTGGTGACGCATGTGGCGCGCAAGGGTGAGAAGCATGTCGACATCGACGACCTTGCGGGCCTCGGCCAGCGTCAGCCGGCGGTTGCCGCAATGTTCACCATATTCCTGTTGTCGCTCATCGGTGTGCCGCTCACGGCTGGCTTCTTCGGAAAGTTCTACATCTTCAAAGCTGCGCTGGATGCCCACCTCGTCTGGCTCACGGTGCTCGGGCTGTTGAACAGCGCAGTGGGTGCCTACTACTATCTGAAGATTCTGGTGGTGATGTACATGAACGAACCTGGCGAGGCCATGCGCGAGCTGCCCCCGGTTGGGTCGGGCGTGAACATCGCCCTCTGGTTGTCGGCGGTGGCTACTCTGGTGCTCGGCATCTTTCCGGGTTTGATCCTCGATGTCGCAAGTCGATCTGCTAACATCGTCCGATAGCCCGGTGAAACATACATCCAGACGTCGGTTTTTGGAAGGCGCGGCCAGTGGAGCCGCGCTTTTCGCTTTATCGCCAATCTCCAGTGGCGCTGCAGATCCTGCTGATTTGAAGGCACTGCAGACCGAGATCGAGAAGAGGAACACCGAGAACCTGCAGCGGCTGCAGAACTGGATCCGCAAACCCGCCATTGCCGCGGAGAATCGCGGCATGGAGGAGGGTGCGAATCTGATGGTTGAGCTCGCCCGGGAGGCGGGCTTCGCGCAGGTCGCGAAAGTACCCACCGGCGGTGTGCCTGCTGTGTTCGGAGTAATCGACGCAGGCGCGAGCCGCACCGTCGGCCTCTACTTCATGTACGACGTCAAGCAAGCGGACCCGGCGGAATGGTCCTCGCCTCCGTTCGAAGCTGCGCTCGTCGACAGGCCGGGGCTGGGCAAGGTCGTGATGGGTCGCGGGGCGGTGAACCAAAAGGGTCCCGAGGCTTGCTTCCTGGCGGCTCTTCACGCGTTCCGCGCTACTGGCAAGAAGCTGCCGGTGAATCTGGTGCTCATTGCAGAGGGCGAGGAAGAGATCGGTTCGCCCAACTTCAAGAAAGTCTTCGACCAGGCCCAGGTGCTCAATAGCTTCCGCAAGTGTAGCGGCGTGTTCATGCCGATGCCGATGCAGGCGCCGGACGGATCGATACAGATTTACCTCGGGGCCAAGGGTGTCATCGAGCTGGAACTGATTTCGAGCGGCGAGAAGTGGGGGCGTGGGCCGGTACGGGACGTGCACTCCAGCCAGGAGGCCAGGCTCGACAGTCCAGCGTGGCATCTGGTGCAGGCGCTGAACACGTTGGTTGCTTCCGACGGGCACACACCCGCAATCGAAGGGTTTACCGAGAAGGCGCGTCCGTTGACTGCCGCTGAAAAGGCTATGATCCGCGAAGCGGCCAAGAAGGTCAGCGAGGAAGGAACAAAGAAAGGTCTTGGTGCCACGAAATGGGTTCATGACGTCGACTGGCTCGAATCATTGGAGCTTTTGATGTCAAAACCAACGGTGAATATCGAAGGATTGGTGGGCGGATATACCGGACCGGGTGGAAAGACGGTGTTGCCTTCACGTGCGACGGCGAAGCTTGATTTGCGGCTAGTTCCGGACATGACCGCGCAGGGTGCTCTTCAAGCATTGAAATCTCATCTGGCGAAGAAGGGATTTGCCGATATTGAAGTAAAAATGACTGGCGGATACGACCCCACAAGTACGGTGGCGGACGCGAGCGTCATTCGAGCCGCTCAGGCCGTTTATCGGCGAGCGGGCACGGAACCGGTTCTCTGGCCCAGACTTGCAGGGTCATGGCCCGGTTACGTATTTACCGGCGAGCCGTTGAAGGTTCCCGCCACACATTTCGGCCTCGGCTACGGTAATGGCGCACACGCGCCCGACGAAATCTTCCTCATCGACTCCACAAACCCTAAGGTCGAGGGTATGAACGGGGCGATTCGTTCATACGTTGATTATCTATACGAGTTGGCTTCTATCTAGACCGTCTGATTTTCACAGCCGAATTAGAACACACAGTGAAAGACGCGTAATCTTAATTTCTATTGAACCTCCAACCATTGACTCTCACAATGTCGCCGCGAGGGCGACCACGTGCAAGAGGAGGGACGAGAAATCATGTTACGCAAATGGAATTTGTTGAGCCTGGCATTGGGCGGCACTCTTGTGTTGTGCGGGCCCGCTAGCGCCTTCCAGGCTTCTAACCCCCAGGGTTCCGCAGGTCAGGGTCAAAGTGGATCGCAAGGCACCGGCACCACCGGGAAGGGCACGACAGGCACGGGCAGCCGCACTGATGATCGAAAGAACACTGGCGATCGCTCGCGTACCCCGAATGAATCGGGCAGCGGCAGCTCGAGCACGATGAAGGGCGGCACCGGTCAGACCGATAACGAGAGCAACACCACCCGCTCCAAGAATCGCCGCAACAAGAACAAACGCGGAACTGGGGACACGGGTTCTGGAACCGGCACGGGCACCGGGACGAATCCTCCCCCAGAAGACTAGCTTAGCTACCCCTCACCCTTAAAAGTGCTTCTGCAGGTCGACGAAACGTTCGACCTGTAGAAGCTTACGTTGTGTGTCGATAAATTCCGCCTTCTCCAGATGCCACGTACGGGGATGTGGAACGTATACGGCGTTGATGCCGCCTCCCAACGCGGCGTTGATGTCCGACTTCGGGGAATTGCCTACCATCCATGTCTTCGGCGGCTCGAGGCCGTGGGAAGCGACGAGTTCACGGTAAGCTGCCGGATCCTTCTCACGCACAATGGCAGTGTGGCCGAAGTACTGCGCCAAGCCCGAGCGCTCGATCTTGAGCTTCTGTTCTTCGGGATGACCCTTCGTAAAGAGCAGCAGGTTGTGGCGCGTCGCGAGATAGATCAATGTCTCTTCGACACCGTCGATGACCTCGATCGGTTGCTCCATAATTCGGGTCGCAAACAGCATGACCTGCTCCAGGTCTTGATCGCAGATATGGCGTTCCGAGAGCCGTTGGTAGCACTCGCGCATATTCTTCCCGAAGTTCAACGAGCCATACCCATGCACCTTGTTGTTTACCAGCTCAATCTCGTCGAGTATGGCCCGGATCTCGGACGGTGTGAGCGTCGAGTGGTCGAGAAACGCACAGAAGTCATCAAAGGCCTGCTCGAAGTAGATGTTGTTTTCCCAGAGTGTGTCATCGGCATCGATGATCAGGTTCTGCCGCTCGATCATGAGGTTAGTTTTCGACCAAGCCCATTCGTTGGAGCGACCTTCCGGACATGTGCTGTTTGACGTTGTTCGGCGATGTGCCGAGGAGCATAGGCGTTGAACTGCTTCAGGCGTTCGCTTTCGCTGCGCGTCCCTAACAGAACTTGGCGGAAGTGGAGGTCCGGGATGAGCTGCGCCAGTTGGAAGCTGAGGCGAGGATCCGAATCGCTAGGCTCACCGATGACCTGAATATCGGATGATTCGCGAAGCAATTTAAAGGTGACCAGTGCTTCCTCCCTGAGATTCGTGGGCACCTCTTCTTCGGATTCGTCATCGAAAAATTGAACCTCTGCGCGAAGGTAAGACCGCTCCTGATCGAGGAGCATGACTTCGAAGCGACGACGGCCCACACACAGGACGTCCAGGCGTCCGTCTTCATATCGGCGCAAGACGCGATCCACCTGGGCAGTGCAGCCGGTTGTGACTATGCCTTCTTCGTTCCCTTGCACGACGCCGAACTCGCTGGATGCCTGTAGGACATCGTTGATCATTTCCTTGTAGCGCTCTTCGAAGATGTGAAGGGGCAGCGGTGTTCGGGGGAAGAGCACGACTTTCAGCGGGAAAAGTGGGATGAGGGAACCCGGCACTCTTCTATTATCGCGTCCGAATACAATGGCACTTTGAACCTAAAACTCAAACGCACGCCCGGCATCTATCTCATCGGCTTCATGGGTTCCGGGAAGACGACGATTGGTACAGCTCTGGCGGACCGCATCGGCTGGCGCTTTGTAGATCTGGATGACGAGATCGAGCGTGAGCAGGGACGCTCGATCGTCGAGATCTTCGACCAGGATGGCGAAGAAGTTTTCCGGCAAATGGAATACGAGGCGCTGAAGGAGAGGGTTCGGCGCGTTCAGATGGGTCACCCGATGGTGCTAGCTCTCGGGGGCGGAGCCTTTACACAACCCTCCGTGATCGACATGCTCGATCATAACGGCGTGACCATCTGGATCGACACGGATTTCCCCATCGTCAAGAAGCGAATCGCCAACTCACCACACCGTCCACTAGCTCGGGATGCGATCCGTTTTCAAGCGCTCTTCTATGCGCGTCGTGATTTATACGAGAGGGCCCATTATCGCGTGGAAGTGCATGAGGACAACTCCGCGGCGGCGCTCGAGGCAATCCTGAAGCTGCCATTATTCGACTGATGACACCAATCACGAAGCTTCGGAAGCAGGCGCTTCGGATCTGGCAGGCTGCCTTGAAAGCTGCGGATCCTTACGAGGCGGTGCTGCGCTTTGTCGAGGTCAGCGAAGGGGTGCTGATCGTGAGCGATCGCCGTTACAAGCTGTCGAACATCGACCGCATCTTTGTCGTCGGCGGCGGGAAGGCGAGTGCCCCGATGGCTCGGGCGGTCGAGAAGCGTCTTGGTAAGCGGATAACGGGCGGGCTGCTGAATACGAAGTATGGCCATGGATCGCTACTCAAGCGCATCACACTGCAGGAGAGCGCTCATCCGGTGCCCGATGAAGCGGGGCTCGAAGGAACTCGGCGGATGCTTAAGCTTCTCCAGGACGCCCGCAAGGACGATCTGGTGATTTGCCTTGTTTCGGGGGGTGCCTCGGCTTTGATGCCGCTGCCGGCCCCTCCCGTGACGCTCGAGGAAAAGCAGGAGGTCACAAGGCAGCTCCTGCGGTCGGGAGCTACGATCCATGAGATCAACGCGGTCCGCAAACATCTCTCGCTCGTGAAAGGCGGGCAACTGGCAGCGGCCGCTTCGCCCGCAAGAGTAATCACCCTCGCGTTGTCCGACGTGATCGGCGACGACCTGGATGTAATCGGTTCCGGCATCACAGTGCCGGACTCCAGCACGTTTGGGGATGCCTTGCGGGTCCTCGAGAATCGCGGAGTTTGGGGCACCGTACCTCCGGCGGTTCGCGAAAGAATCGAAAAGGGAGCCGAAGGCCTCTTGCCCGAGACTCCGAAACCAGGTGACCCGATCTTCGAGAAGACACAGACAGTGATTGTCGGGAGCAACCGCATGGCCCTCGAAGCGGCCCAACGTGAAGCCAAGGCGCTCGGCCTGCGGAGTCTGATTTTATCGAGTTCGATTGACGGCGAGACGTGCGACGTCGCGGGAGTTCATGTCGCGATTGCGCGGGAGATGGAAGAGTTCGGAGCTCCGCTAAAGCCGCCTGCCTGCCTGATCTCGGGGGGTGAAACGACGGTCACGATGAAGGGTGACGGCAAAGGTGGCCGCAACCAGGAGTTCGCGCTGGCAGCCGCACTGGGAATCGAAGGCATGCAGTCGACGGTGGTTCTGAGCGCCGGAACGGACGGAACGGATGGTCCGACCGATGCAGCCGGAGCGATCGTGGACGGTGGCACGATTGCACGGGCCCGAGGGTTGGGACTCGAGCCTGAGGTTGCACTGCGCGAGAACGACTCGTATCCACTGCTTGACGCAAGTCGCGATTTAATCAAGACGGGTCCGACCGGCACGAACGTGATGGATGTCAGGCTCGTGCTGGTCGGAGCGCGGCTGTCGAGTCAGCGTTAAAGATTCTCTGTTGGAATGTGCGGCTTGCGGGGTGGCGCCGGCAAATCTGGCGGATTTGGTGGATCATGCATCTCGGGGCTGCCTTTCCGAACGGTCATTGTCCCGCGGTTGGAGTGCAGGGAGATGTCTGGGCCGCTCCCCGTCGAGCCTTCCAGGCGAGCTCCCCGGCCGGATTCATCCACTCGCAAGGGCGACCCGTACTCGTTGTCGATGCTGCCCTTATCCACCTGGGCTCGAATACTGAAGCCGAGGCCCTCAGGCATCGACAGTTCGATGTCTCCGTTGTCGGTTCGCACGTTCATCCTGCCCGACGCTTTCGGCACCGGGAAGAGCTCGATGTCGCCACGATCGATTCGAACATCCAGGTTCCCGGTAAACTGGTTCAGCTTAATGTCTTTATTTCGCGCTTCGAAGGTCGCAGGGCCTGTGATGTTCCTAGCCGTGAGATAGCCACGAGCCATACGGATTTCGCCCGGAACAGCTTCCACTCTGATCGTGCTGTTCTCACTATCGAAACGAAGAGTCTTGGCCAGATTTCGGAAGTGCAACTCGCCCGTGTAGAACCCGTCCACAATAACCTGTCCCGCGATGTTTTCGAGTTCGACCGACTGCCCGCGACCCTTCAGGTACACGGCGCCCTTCACGTTTACTGCGCGCACTACATCGCTGCGCCGAAGCTCCACTCGCACATCCCCGGCGACATCCTGTACCCGGACGCCCGCGTTATCACTGTTCACGTCTACCGAGCCGTCGATCGAATTGATATCGAAGTCGCCATAGCGTCCGCGGCACTCCACCGTGGCACCCCGCGGCACCATGATCTCGAGATCGGCCGAGATTCGACGGTCACCGGAAGCCCGCTCCTGATGGGTGCGGATCACGACCAGGCCTTCCTTCATCGACAGCTCCAGAGGAGTCAGTTGGTGAGCGGAGTCGGCGTCGGACTGTTCGAGCGCGCGCACCGTTTTGCGTCCTGAGACCTTGACTTCTGGCGCATCGACGCCGATGATGCGCGCGTTTCCACGGAGATTCTCGATCAGCACGCGGGGAGTCTTGCCGGATTCGATGCGCTGCTCGGTATAGGCGTAATCGAAGCTCTCCCCAAGGTCGCCTAGAATGCGGGCACGAATCCCTTGTGTCGGGAAGTTCCCGACGTGATTGTGATAAACCGTCATTCCACTCCCGATCAAGGCGATCAGAAACACCAGGAACCAGCCTCCACCGCCCACTCCGGCCTGCGGAAGCGGTTTAGATCGCGCTGCGCTGATCAGAATCTCGATCAGGCGAAGCACGCCCCACAAGATCAGCAGGTAGGGCCAGGTGGTCCAAAGCATTCTCCAGACAGAGAGATCCGGCCGCAGGTTATTTACGAGGAACAGGATGCCCAGTCCGATCAGGAACAAGGGACCAATAATCGAGCCGCGACGCATTAAGCGTTCTCCTTTCGATCTGTTTCAGTTGCGTCGGGTGTCGAGCCAGGAGTACCGTAGGGAGCCGGATTCGGAGTTCCTGAGGGTCGCGCAAATGGAGCCGAGGGTGGCGCCGTGGTGCTGAAAGGTGCGGCCGGTCCATACGTCGGACCAGCGGGCGCGAACGGTCCCTGCGGCCCGCCATAAGGATATGCCGGCACCGGCTGACCAGGAGCCGAGCGCTCCAGCAATTTTAGAATTCCGAAGACAATAATCAGCACCGGCCAGGTCCGGTAGATCTCCGCGCCGCCTGCCTGATCGATCGCGAACAGGATGCCCAGAACGATCAGCATAATCGGACCCCGGATAGCTCGCAGCAATGCGACGTTAACGCTCATGGAGAACCTCCGAAGGAGGTGCTGCCACTGTCTGATTGGAGTTCGGAGACGGCCGGAGGCGTGCCCAGAGCAGGTACACGCCCACTACGATCAGGACCACTGGCCAGAAGCGCATGATCTGATACAAGCGAATCAGGCCGAGGTTGTTGAGGAGGAAAAACACGCCGATCAGGATCAACGCGATCGGTGCGGCTGGAGAGTTCGAGGCCCTGCTGCGCAGAGGAACGAGGCTCGAAAACTCGTCGACTGGCTGGCCCGCGGCGCGTTTGCTTGCGGTGTGATACGCCTCAAAAGGCATGTAGAAATACCAACCCACCAGGAGCAACGCGAACACCGGCTCCATGCCTCTCACAGAATCGGAGTTCAACAAACTAATTAAAGCGCCGAAAATCACCACGTGTACGAGGCCCTTGGCGTACTGGCCGTTGTAGATGGCTCCAACCCCGGGGATCAGGCCCAGCAGAAATGCGAGGCCCGGCGAGGCGGAGGCGTCCTGCGGTCCGCGATAGGGTGCGGTGTAAGGCGAGTACGCCGCTGCCTGGCCGGGATCTGCTGCTGTCGGCCCAGGGGGTGGCGCAGCGAACTGACTCGCTGCCGCGGCGTGCTCATCGCAATAAACGGTACCGGAGACCCGGTGTTCGCACAACCCACACAGCGGTTTGCCGCATGTCCGGCAAAAAGAGACCGCTTGTGTTTCAGGGTGATTTGCGCAATTCATTTTTCTACTTGACTCCTGCCCAAATTCTGTTTCTGTGAATTTGCCGGCTGCTCTGTTTCAGGCCGCTCGGTTTTGCGCTCCTCTTCCTCCAGCCGCGACCATTCGCTTAACCGCGAACGAACTTCGTACACGATCTTCAAACTCTCGTAGTACTTCACGCCTCGTGCCCAGGCACGGTGCAGTTTGTCATCCGCCGCTTCCCAGACCTTCACAGGACTCAGATCGGACGGTTTGAGCTGTTGAATCTCGATGCCGGCGAAGCGCCCCAACATGGAGAAAGACAAGATGGTCATCGCCATACCCATGGCGAACTTGGGCTGCAACACCGGTTGCAACCATCCACCGAACCAGCTCCTCCAACCTGAGGCTTTCAGGCCTTCGGACTGATTCGTTGGAATGTGAAACGAAATACGGGTAAGGAGCTCAGCCGGCGGCTCGGCCGACTCGGCGCGCTCCATGAATGTCACCGCACCGGTGACGTCCGCGAACATCTCGGCGCAAGCCGCGCAGGAGTCACGATGCTGTTCGAGAGCTGCACGGATCTCTGGATCGAGCGTTCCGTCGAGGTAGTCGCAGAGCAGAACCTCGAACTCACCGCAGCGAAGCGGCAGAAGATTGCTGCTGTCGTCGTTCCTCATACAGCCACCTTGCGTCGGCGGAGGATTTTACCGAGCTCCGCGCGGCCGCGATTCAAACGGGATTTTACGGTTCCCTCCGGTACATTCAAAATCTCGGCGATCTCCTTGTACTCGAGTTCCTCGATATCGCGGAGGATCACGGTTTCCCGGAGATCGGGCGAAAGCTTCTGCAAAGCCGACTGCAATAACTCGCTGGCTTCCCGGCCAGCAAGCATACTATCCGAACGAGAGGCCAGATTCCCGCTTTCCTCTAAGCGGGGGAGCTGTTCCTCAATCGAATCCGTCGAACGCTCGAGTTTGTTTCGACGATAATGGTCTATCAACAAGTTACGTGTCAGCCGATTCAGCCAAACGGTGAAGGATCCTTCTCCGCTGCGGAAGGTCCGAAGCGTCTTGAAGACTCGCAGGAAGACTTCCTGCGTCAGATCCTGTGCCTCGCTGTCCTTGCCCGTGAAGCGGTAGCACACGGCGTACACCTTACGCGTGTAGGAGCGAACCATCTCGTCCCAGGCGCTTTCGTCGCCGCGGAGGCAGCGTTCTATGAGTTGCGCTTCGGCGTCCAAAGTCCCTCGCACATCCTCAGGTCGCGTGATGGGCGGCGTCCATGTATGGACGTCCGCAGCACAAGGGCCCGTTTGGAGTCCCATGCCAATCTGTACGATCACTGCGGAGGCCATGTTCGCCGTTCCAATACTCCCACTGTTGAGAACGAGGATTTATCATAAGAAGTTCGCTGAAAAGCAGCGAAGGTCAGCAAGTAGATCACCATTTTAGCCACCCTACAGGCAAAGTGTGCTATGGCAAGCACTTGGAGGTAATTATTTCCCCCGAAGCTCAGATTGCACGGAGGACCGACGCTAAGCAGAAGGTCGCCTCGGCGCTGCTCGTCGTCCTGGCGCTTGCTGCTCTGGCGTACTTTGTCTGGCAGATCCAGAAAGCCGGCTTCAATTGGACAAAGTTCACCGATTCCTTCCGCCAGGCCAATCCGTTTTGGCTCACTCTCGCCATCATCACCAGCTTCCTGACCTACCCGGGCCGTGCCCTGCGCTGGCGGATCCTGATGCGGCCTGTGTCACAGCATGCACGCGTGTGGAATCTGATTAACGCGACCATCGTAGGCTTCTCGGCCATTGTCCTGTTCGGGCGGGCAGGCGAGATGGTCCGTCCGTACCTCATTGCCAGGAAAGAACGAGTGACGATCGCCTCGCAAGTGGCGGCCTGGATCCTGGAGCGCGTCTACGACCTCTTGGCCGTGCTGCTGATCTTTGGGTACGCCCTTACCCAAGTGCAGGAGAACGTCGCCGGGCTTGGTACTGGCCTGCAGTGGGTCGTCCGGACAGGCGGGTACCTGACGGCGTTCATCTGCCTGGTCTGTATCGTCATCCTCGGAGGGATGCGCTGGTTCAGCGGCCCCATGGAACGCCGCTTCCTCGACTCCATCACGTTCCTTCCGGAAAACGTCCAGCTCAAGCTCCGCGAGCTGGTTCAGGCGTTTACAGCGGGGGTGAAGTCGACTCGAAGTGGTACGTTCACGTTGCTGATACTGGGCTATACCGTTCTCGAGTGGGTGATTATCTTCGGGTGTAACTACTTTCTTTTCAAGTCCTTCCCTGCCACAGCCCACCTCGGCGTTAGAGAAACGCTGATTTACCTTTCGTTTGTCGCGTTTGGAAGTATAGTGCAGATCCCGGGGATCGGCGGGGGAATGCAGGTAGTGTCGATCGTAGTACTCCGGGAGCTGTTTGGTCTGGGACTAGAAGAAGCCACAGGCGTAACCGTGCTGATCTGGCTGGCGACTTATGTGGTAGTGGTGCCCGTGGGCGTTCTGGTTGCGCTGCGGGAAGGACTGAACTGGGGAGGCTTGAAGCACATCAGCGCCGAGGAGGCCTCCTAAGTTGTTGTGTCCATTCTGTGGACACCGCGAAGACAAGGTGATTGACTCGCGGGAAAGCAAGGAAGGCGAGATGATCCGGCGGCGCCGGGAGTGCTTGGCGTGCGCGCGGCGATTCACTACCTACGAACGGATCGATGAAATTCCGTACATGGTCGTGAAAAAAGATGGAAGACGGGAAAAGTTTGAGCGTCAGAAAGTATTGAGTGGTCTGTTGAAGGCGTGCGAAAAACGGCCTATCGGTATGGCCAAGTTGGCCGATATCATCGATGAGGTCGAGGCAAGGCTTGCCGACAACCCGGAGCGGGAGATCTCGACTCGGGAGATCGGGGAACTGCTGATGGAGCGCTTGGTCGCGCTCGACAAAATTGCGTATGTGAGGTTCGCCTCGGTGTACCGGGATTTCCAGGACGTCGAGGCGTTCCTGAGCGAACTGCGGGACATGATGAAGCTGAAAAGGAGTTAGGGGCGGGTTCAGTTAGGGAACCTACTCTTGATTGAAGCCTTTCGTGAGGCTAGCACATCCAAACAATTGAAACGGAAATCGTTCTGCAACATCTTGTCATTAGGGGCTTAACACAGGTTACCACTGATGTTATAATCGACCACGCGTCACGCGTTTCGGCAGCCCAGGGTGTGTTCTGTCATCTCGATCTCTTCGTGGGAAGATTTGGCGTTCGTTGTCCTGAAATCTTGCCACGCCGTATGCTTCGTACCCCAGAGCGTATCGGCTGTGTGACCTTGCGTTGGGGGAGGTGAGTCTGGTGGATCAATTCGAAGATCAATTTATAACTGACAGCAATGAACCTTTGGGCATTCCTTTTGATGAAGATACCAGTTTCTTTCATCCGGAGGAAGTCACAGAGGGAGAGGATCCTCAGGCTAGTCAGCAGGTAGAGGAATCGATCTATACCGACGACCCGGTTCGCGTGTATCTGCGCGAAATGGGCGCGGTACCGCTGCTTACTCGTGATGGCGAAGTGAGCCTTGCGCGCAAGATGGAGCGCGGCAAGCTTCGCATGCAAAAGTCCATCAGCCGTTCGCCGCTCATCCAGATGCTGATCGTGGATCTGGCGGAGCAGGTGAAGAAGGGTCTCGAAGAGATCGATAACATCGTCGACCTGGGTGGCGTGGACATCGAAGAGGGCAGCCCGGCAGATACGAAGCGTCGTGCTGAAGCCAAGCAAAAGCTCGCCGACATCGCTGCTTGTTACAGGAAGCAGCAGACGATGCTCGAGAAATGGACTGCCGTTACTCCGACCAACAAGAAGCTGAAGAAGAAGGCGCTGGGCAAGTACAACCGTGCACGCGTTGAGACTTCGCTCGCCATTCGGGCTACCAATTTCCTGACCAGCCGCTGGAAGCAGTACATGAAGGAGCTCGAGCGGGCTGCGGACGAGCTGAATCATCTCGAGCACGAGCTTCACATCCTCGAGGAAAGCAAGAATCCGGCGAATCAGCCTCGCGTGCGTGAGCTGCGCCGTGAGGTCAAGAAGCGCGAGCTCGCGGTTGGTGCGACCACGACTGAGCTGAAGCACACCCTGACCGTCATCCGGCAAGGCGAAGCAGAAGCCGAGCGCGCCAAGAAAGACCTGGTGGAGGCAAACCTTCGCCTGGTTGTTTCGGTTGCCAAGAAGTACGTGAATCGCGGCTTGCACTTGCTGGACTTGATCCAGGAGGGCAACATCGGCCTGATGCGCGCCGCCGACAAATTCGAGTATCGCCGGGGTTACAAGTTTTCGACCTACGCAACGTGGTGGATCCGGCAGGCTATTACGCGCGCGATTGCAGACCAATCGCGTACCATCCGCATTCCGGTCCACATGAACGAAAGCATGAACAAGTTCCTGCGAGCCACTCGTGAGCTCGAGAAGGAGTTGGGTCGTGCACCGACGAACGAAGAGATCAGCCGCCGGATGGACATCCCGGTGGAGAAGGTCCAGAAGCTCAAGACCATTTCTCGCGATCCCGTGTCGCTCGAGACCCCGGTCGGCCGCGACGGTGAGTCTGCGCTTGGCGATCTGATTGAAGATCGCTGGGTCGGATCGCCCGTTGATGCGGTGATCGACTCGAACGTCCGCGACGAGACCGCAAACATCCTGAAGACCCTGTCGCCGAAGGAAGAGAAGGTCATCCGCCTCCGCTTCGGCATCGGCTGCGAGCGCGAGCACACGCTCGAGGAAATCGGCCAGGAGTTCGACGTGACCCGCGAGCGGATTCGCCAAATCGAAGCCAAGGCACTGCGCCAGTTGCGCTCGCCCGAGCGGGCCCGTCATCTGCGGGCGCTCCTCGCTGCGCGGTGAAGCACTAGATACACACAAGAATTGGGCCGGATTGGGATGCACCCTTCCGGCCCTTTTCGTTTTGAGGCTCAGGTCGCGCCGCCCTTACCCCCGGTACCTTACCTCTTCTCCTCTTCCGGCCGATACGTCCCAATCGGAAAATCGCCTTCATCGGGTGAGTGCCCGCGCACGTGCTGGTCTTCCACCAACGTGCTGCCGTCGTCCGAAAGTTCCCGCGTCGTCAGATTCTGCTCTTCCTCGGCCGACCGCGTCGGACCCGTGTCTGCCGCCCAATCCTCGGCTTCCTTTGTACCGATGTTCGTCAGGCCGAGCGTCGGGTCCGTCGCTTCTTTGAACGTCAGATCTTCGAGCCCGCCTTCCGGAAACGGATTGTTCGGGTCGAGCGCCCCTCCGGCCTCCGGGCTCTTTCGCCCTCCCTTTGGGATCGCCGTGAGGTCGCCGGTGTCTGCCCGATCGCCGCGTTTGACTCCGCCATCATTTTGCGCCATTTGTTTCCCTCCCTTCAGGTGAGACGCCAGGTCAGGGCGATCTCTTTCGTCCCCAAAACCTCCGTACAAGATCCCGTAGATATACTGTCCCTAAACGCCATGACCAACGTGACCGAAATCGCTCCGGATGTCTTTCGCATCTCGGTTTTTGTCCCGGAGATCAATCTACAGTTCAATCACTTCCTCGTTCGGGATGAGGAGCCGCTTCTCTTCCACACGGGACTGCGCGGGATGTTTCCACTGCTGCGAGAGGCGATCGCTCGTGTGATCGATCCAGCAACGATCCGTCACATCGGGTTCAGCCATTTCGAGTCCGACGAGTGCGGCTCGCTAAATTCGTGGCTCGAGATAGCTCCGAATGCCGAGCCGGTCTGCGGTCTGATCGGGGCGATCGTGAGCGTCAACGACTTCTCCATCCGGCCTCCGCGAATCCTCACGAGCGCCGAGACAGTCTCGACTGGTAAGTACCGATTCCGGTTCCTGCACACACCTCATGTGCCGCACGGCTGGGACGCCGGTGTTCTGCTCGAAGAAACGCAACGCACGTTATTCTGCTCCGACTTATTCCATCAATGGGGTGATCGCGAGCCCTTGACGCGTGATTCGATCATCGACCGTGCCCGGGACGCTCTCATCGAGAGCGAGTCCGGACCATTCGCAGGGTACGTCCCATACACCCACCACACAGGTCGAATACTGGAGAGTGTCGCTCAGTTCCAGCCACGGACACTCGCCGCAATGCACGGATCCAGCTTCGAAGGTGACGGCGCCCAGGCATTGCGGGAACTTGCGATCGTGATGCGTGACGTGCTCGGGCCGAAACAAGAGGCCTCCGCAATCGCTGCTCTTTAGCACGCTACGCACATTGATGGATCCTCGTTGATGCGTTGGTAGCCTATTCCACACGCAGCGCGGTTACGGGATCGACACTTGCCGCCCTGCGTGCCGGGATGTAGCCTGCAAGTAACGCTACGAACACCATGATTCCGCTCACACCGGCAAAAGTGAACGCGTCGGATGATGCTGTGTCGTAGAGAAACGCTTTCAGCACGCGAGCCAGCGCGAAAGAGCCGGCGACTCCGATGATGAGCCCACAAGTGACCAGGCGCAGACTTTGTGCGAGGACCAGGCGGACGACATTCGTCCTAGGCGCCCCGAGAGCGATACGCACGCCAATCTCAAACGTTCTCTGCGCGGTGGACCAGGAAACAACTCCGTAGGCGCCAATCGCTGCCAGCAACAATGCTACAGAGGCAAAACTGGCGAAGAGCCACGCCATCGACCGCGGTTGTTGCGTCGAGTCGTCCACGAGGGATGCCATTGTCCGGACCTCACTCACTGGAACGTTCGGATTCAGATCCTTGACGAGTTCGCGGATACGGCTTGTCACTTCGGAGATACCACCGCCGGCTCTAACGATCAGTGTCATTGCCTCGGGCAGTTGTCCGTCTACTTGAACAGACTGCGCGTAAGGCATGTACAACGCTCCGTCGATGTGATCCGGTGTGCGGCCGGACAAGCTGAATTGCCGGACGTCGGCAGTCACTCCGATGATGGTTCGGTAGGTCTGTTCAAAGTTGATCCGCACATGTTTCCCGACCACGTTCTGGTTCGGCCAGTAACGTTCCGCGGTTGAGGCGCTGACAATCACAACAGGAGTGGCGTTCTGGGAATCGCTGTCTGAGAAGCCTCGTCCCGCAAGAATCGGAACGCGCATCACTCTGAAGTATTCCGGTGTCACGACCCCCGTCCAGAACAACGGCGCGACTTGCTCGGCTGGATTGAAAGGGTGATCCTCGAGAGTCACTGGAAGGTGAGGGATCCTGCTCGACAGCGGAAGCGCATTCACGGCGGCCACTTCGTAGACCCCAGGAACCGATTGGGTTCGCGTCAACAAGTCGTTGTAGAGAGCGACGCAGGCATCGCGCTGTAAGCACAGCGAGCGATTCGGTGAGACACGGAGTGTGAGGATGTGCTGGGCCTCAAATCCGGGATTCACCTGCGACAAACTCCACAGACTCCTGATCAGCAGGCCCGCACCGACCGCGAGCACTACTGCCACCGAAATCTCCGCCACGATCAGCGCACTGCGAATCCGGGCTTTAGCCGTTCCTGACGCGCGCTGACCTCCCGTCTTAATCAGCCCGGCGAGATCGTTACCCGAAGCGGTCACTGCCGGTGCGAGTCCAAAGCCCAGGCCGGTAAGCAGAGAAAGAACAGCAGCGAATACCAGAACGTTCCAGCCGATGCTCACGGTCGACCAGTCAGCCACGCCGGCAGGCAGGATGAGCTTCAGGACCGTCCCACTCCAACGTGCCAGAGCAATGCCGCAAATTCCGCCGGCGAGCGCAAGCAGCACACTCTCTGTCAGTAGTTGTCTGACAATTCTGCTGGGTGACGCTCCCATCGCAATGCGCAGCGCCATTTCTTTCTGCCGCGATGAGGCGCGCACCAGCAGAAGATTGGCCACATTTGCGCAGGCAATCAGCAACACGAGTCCGATCGCGCCCTGCAGCACAATCAGTCTGCGCCGAATACCGGTGACGAGAAAGTCCTGAAGCGGAACAACGGTCGCCTGCGCGTTGAACTCCCGCCCCATTTTGTACGGATAGAGCTTGATCATTTCGCGCGAAAGGCTGCGAATCTCGGTCTGCGCTTGCTCGAGTGTGATTCCGTCGCGAAGTCGTGCGACGACGGGCACGAACAAGCGGGACCAAAGGGCAACCTGGTCGCGCGTGTCAACGCGCATGGGAATCCAGAACTTGGTTGCAGAATCGGGGAAAGTGAATCCGGCAGGCATCACTCCCACAATCTGTCGCTGCATGTCGCCCAGCATGACCAGCCGGCCGATAACACCGGGATCGGCAGCAAAACGATCGCGCCACAGGGCATGGCTGAGAACGACGACATTGTCAGTGCCAGGGCGTTCGTCGCCGCTACGCAACGTGCGGCCTAATTGTGGCTCAGCACGGAGCACGCCGAAGAGATTGGACGCCACAATGCTCCCGGTAATGCGCCACGCTTCGCCTTCAACCACCAGGTTCTGATCGATGCCCGGAAAAGCGCTCGTGATGTCCATGGTCGTGCTCTGTTGTTGCAGCGCAGCCAGTCCGCCGACAGGATAGTAACCGGACTCGATGGCTCGCACCAGCCGTTCGGACTCAGGGTAGGGCAGGGGCCGAATAAGAACGGCGCTGATGATGCTGAACATCGCGCTGTTGGCGCCGATCCCCAGCGCGAGAGATAACACCGCAAGCGCAGTGAAGCCGGGATTCTTCCGAAACATGCGTCCGGCGTAGCGGATATCCTGCCAGAGTTCCGGCAGGATTCGCTTGGTTCTTGTACTTCCGGGAGCTACGGGCTCGGAGTAGGCGGGCCGTTCGATCTCTTTCAAGTACTCCGACAGGAACTCGCCGTCCTCGAGGAATAGAAGAGCACGTTCCCGAGCTTCCGGCTCGCTTGCTCCGAAGGCGAGGGCCCTTTCGTATTCGCTTTCCAAGTGCTCGGCGATCTCGTCAATGATCTCGGTTTCGCGCTCCGGTGGGAGCGAGACTCCGCTGAGCAGTGGTCTGATTTCATCGCGCCATCTGGCGTTCTCAGGCATTTTCCGCCCCCGTGATGCGATTGATTGCTCCGACGAACAGCTCCCACGTACGCCGTTGCGACGCGAGAACTTTTCGGCCTTGCTCAGTCAGACGGTAATAGCGGCGGCGCCGCTGGCCCGGCTGCTCGACCCACTTTCCGCGAATCCAGCCGCGCTTTTCCAGTCTGTAGAGCAGTGGATAGAGGGAGGCAACGCGAAACGACAGTGCTCCGTCGGAACGTTGCTCGATCAATTT
>DASQVJ010000241.1:0-6763 GCA_035640835.1 Bryobacteraceae bacterium | reverse complement strand
ATCATTTCATCACGCCTGCCGGGAAGAAGGGTTATCTTCGCAATCATGCCCCACATGCCGCTCGCCTCCTTTGAATTCCCCAAAACGGGTATGAATACTACCGCGCCAAGGTACTCCAACAGTGTGCGTCGTTCTATTTGCAACTGGTCAAATACCATAGCGCTGGTGACGGTATGCCATCTCGAACGAACGGTTGTCGGCAATCTGGACATTATGTCGGTGCGGTCGTCAGTCGGGAGTAATGCGGAACGACCGGGGAGAGGGCCGACAGACACGCTGCGATTACTCTTCCGGCTCCGTCTCACGCGCGCCTTGCGGCCCGGTTCCAGCTAAAGTGACTCAAAAGGAAGGCACGATGGTCAAGACCTATGGGCTCACCCACATCGCACTTGCGGTGCGGGATCTTGAGCGGTCTTTTCAGTTCTGTCTTTGGTGTCGTGGAGGTCTATCGTGCCGACACTTTCCTGCAGGTACAGATTCCCGGCACACGTGATGTCATCGTTTTCGAGAAGAATGCATCGACTGCCGGCAAGAGCGGAGGCGTTATACACTTCGGGTTTCGGCTTCTGAATCCTTCTGATATTGATGCGGCGGTTCGAGAGGTGGAGAGCGCCGGAGGAAAGATACTCAAGCACGGTGAATTCTGCCCCGGCGAACCGTTCCTGTTTGCCGTCGATCCAGATCGCTACGAAGTCGAGATTTGGCATGAGTTGCCAACGCGGTGGATCCCACCTGACGCCGCAGTCTATACCGTCAACTCCAGGATCATCGGCAATCCGTCCATTGGGACCGCGACGGATCGGAGTTCGGCCACTTTGCGCGTCATCCAGGAGCAATCCGGACAGAACACGTTTACCACATGGCGGCATACGGGTTTGGTCACGGGTTCGAAGCGCGCTTCGTGTACGCGTTGCGCTCCGGCGAGTCAAATAACTTGACAGGGTCTTCGCCTTTGACTCGCGTGTTTTGCCGTTCCGAAGACGCTGAGACTCAATTACGAAGACGCCAGGCGAGTCCGCTCGCTTCGGGCGGATTCATCCTCGCGCCTATCTGGGGGGCGTGTACAGATCGGCGATGCGGTTGCTTCGGTACGCGGGCCGGGTCTCCAGCATATAAACGATGTTACCGTCGGGTGTGGTTTCAACAGACCGGGCATACCTCGATGCGTGGTTTCGGACGGTGCTGGCCGTGAAATGCAAATTCCCATTGGAAAGGCGCTGTGCGGAGCCCATGAAAGGCGCGTAGCCGCCCATGTCAACGTTCACCAGGAGGGTCGCTCGACGGCCCTCTTCGTCAATCTTCCAGACTTGGCCGCGGCTGGGAGCCTCCTCCTTAGGCTTCTCCGGCGATTTCGCGTCCTGGTCCTTGTCGTCTTGCTTGCCGGCCGCCGCGGGCTTGTCGTCGTCCTTCTTGTCGTCTTTCTTCTGCCGGGCGTGGCCGTTGTCGAAAAGGACCAGCGTGTCGGAACCGGGAGGTTCGAACGCAGCGTCGTGCTGGTACGAGAACCAGGCTAGCTTGTCTTCCTTGTCGGGTTTCAGATCGCCGCCGTCGCCGAGGCGCCATAGCACCTTGCCCGATCCCTTGCCGTCGTTGTAGTCGATCTTAATCACCCAGTTTTGCTCGGGCAGAGACACAACGAGATCGCCGTCGCGCGGAGTGTAGGATACGGAGTTCGTGTGGAGCCAGTCGTTGGCGGCCTCGCCGAGGTAAACAGGAGCACAGGGGAGGCCGCCGAATTTGCCGCGGCATTTCTCGTCTCCAATCGCTTTGCGCGAGACGTCCAGAAGCTCGAACGCGTTCCACACCCAGCTCACCTGAAGGTCTTGGTCGAGGTCGATCAGGAGGGTACCCATGATGTCGGTGGGGTCCTCCGAGCCCTGGGCGCCTTCGGGAAACATGCGTTCGAGCGTGCCGATCGCGACCGTGTGACCGTTCGGCAGACGAATCGCGTCGTGATGTAGACCCGCGACACAGAGCCCGCCGTTCGGTTTGCAGATGGATTTAATGCCCATACGCTTCTCCACCTGCTCCGCGATGATCGCCATATTTGTTTCGCGCACGACGTTGCCAACGAGATCGAATTCAGTCAGCGACTGAATACGGTCCCCCGCGGCGCTGCCACCCGGGGTGATCGCGAGGAAGCGGCCGCCCGGGAGCATGCGGACGAGCGCCTGCTCATGCGTCAGGGCGTACCACACGATATTGCCCTGGAGATCCGTCGCAGTCGGCCGGGCGGCGCTGAACAGAAGGAAACGCTCTTTCGAACTCGACATCTTGCTGGGCGGAACCAGCACCGTAGATGGCGGGAACGCGGCGTCGATCAGGCCCGTTCGAAATTCGACCGGCGGCCCGGCCTGCACGGAGATACCCGCGACGACTTCGGCGCGCATGTCGTAAGCGGTGTCGGCCAGCATTCCGGCGACGTACACGTTGCTGGTGCGATCGCCGCGGCACGGCTCAGAGCTGGTGCGCATCACCTGCGAAGAATCGCCCGCGCGATGAAACGCGACACGGAACTCGCTGCCCTGCGGACAGGGCGGAGCGCTGAAGAGAGCGATAAGGGGTACCGCGGTCGCGGACACGACGGGCGTGCTACCCGTAGCGCGCGGCAGAATGCGGAATGGAAGCTCACTTTCGAGCGTTTCCTTGTCTTTATCTTTCTGTTTCGGGTCCTTGTTCCGCATCATCACCTTGATGCGCGCCTCGTGTTCGAACAGATCGGGGCGCCAGGCGAACCCGGAATCCCGGCTGAAGTCGCTGAGAATCCGAAAAGGGGCTCCATCGACGCTGACGGTGAACCGGTATTGCAGAAAGCGTGTCTGCTTGTCGGGGTCACCATCAACGGTCGGCCGGGCTTCGAGCGTTATCACGGTTCCGACCGACTGAGGGGACGGGAGCGAAGAAACGAGGGTGACACTAGGCTTTGACCAGCAGAGCGCTAATGACAGCGGGAGTCCCGCGAAGAGCATGCAATGTCGGCGCATCGCCGCTCAGTATGGCACAGAAACTCTGCGCCGATATGCGACCGCGGCAGCCCCGCGATCGCGGCTACACACGCTACCAAAGGGATGCTCCGACCGCGGACACGGCGCCAACGCAAACGCCGTGGGTGAATGTAGAACTCGACGGCGAACGCTATTGTGAGGAGGAAGAGAATGCGTTTCCGACATGGTTTGTTTTAGCCACTCTCGCTTGGGGCTTTAGCCTCTGTCGCTGTGGGCTCGCCAAAGAGCTGAACTCAACGGGAACGTTGATTCAGAGAGCAACCAAGGAGGCTCCTCAACAGAATATGTATTACATTGGGCTGGACGTTCACAAGAAGAACATCCGTTATTGCGTAAAGGATATCGGCGGTCGGATTCAGCAGCAAGGGACGATTCCGGCCACGCGCACAGAATTGGATAGCTGGATGAAGACACTTCTTGAGCCGTGGACCGTGGCTATGGAAGCAACGATCTTCACGGGGTGGGTTTATGATCATCTGCTTCCGCATGCCGCACAGGTGAAGGTAGCGCATCCATTAATGCTGCGCGCGACCGCAGCGTCCCAGAAGAAGAACGACCGGATCGATGCCGGCAAGATCGCGGACTGCTTGCGCTGCGACTTCCTACCGGAATGCCATATGGCTTCCACAGAGATTCGAGATCGGCGCCGCACGTTGCGCTATCGTCATCTGCTGGTCCGGCAGATGGTCCAGATGAAGAATCGCATTTCTGGCCTGTTGCTGGAAACCGGCGTGAGCCATAACAAACAGCGTTTGCACAAGGTGAAGTACTTCCGTGAGTTGTTGGAAAGCAACAGAGAAGTAGATGAGAGCATCCGGCCGTTGTTGAAGCTCAGCCGGGAAACAATCGTGCGGCTGCAGAAAACGGAATACGCTTTGGTCAGTTCTTTGGAACGAGACCCGCTGTTGCGCGAGAGACTGACCCATCTCAGGACGGTTCCCGGCGTGGGACCGATCACTGCTCTAACGTGGGCACTCGAGATCGGTGACGTGTCACGGTTCAATTCGATTAAGCAAGCCATCAGCTATTGCGGGCTGTGTGGAGACGAGAAGAGCTCAGCAGACAAAGTTCAACGAACTCCTATTTCCAAGAAGCGCAACAAGCACATCCAGCGTGTATTGATTGAGGCTGCCAAGCTTGGTCCCAAACAGAGTCATGAGCTGGCGCAGGTTTATGAGAAAGAGAAGCAGAAAGGGAATGCGAATCGCGCGACCCTCGCCGTAGCCCGAAAGATGGTGGCGTACTTACTCGCGGTTGATCGCGAGGGCCGAGCCTTTGTGCCGGCGGAAGAGCGAAGCACGACCGCAGCCTAAAACCGCCGCCTACGAGAAAAGAAGGATTACACAGCGCGCAGGCTGCCAGGTCCTGCTCGTGGCCGACTGAGCAAGGGAGAGCAAACCTCCCAAGGCTTCACTCCGGATTGTTTCGGGACTGGCAGCGAACACACACTCAATCTTCTGTGACGGCCTATAAGGTCGGAGACTGCAAATAGATGTCCGGTCCTGCCAAGGGTAGGGACCATGGCCGAGAGGCGCATATGCGAGCTGTGGATTCGGACGAATACTTTCTTGCGCGCTCCTCAGAAGCGCGCATCAGGAGAACGTTTTTTCTCTTGACTTCGACTCCGTCGAAAATCACATCTCTGCTGGCACCGTCGCTTGTATGGGAGTGAGTTCGACAACATACCCGAGGCGTCGAAGTTGCCTGACTAAGACGCGCTTTCGCCTCTGAATAGCGTGCAAATTCCCGCTACGGATGCCGTGCTCGACGTAGCGAACCCTCTCATGGAGGATCTTCCAGATGAGCCGTAGTAGGCGATGGGCGACAGCCCAGATCGCTAGCTTTATTCCCTTTCTTACAGTCAGCGCTGAAACAGAAGCTGGAAGTAACTGCCCTTGGCTCGTATTGATGCCCATGCCAATTGGTTCAACAGACGTCGCATCGGTCGATTTCCTTCGGCGATCGGCTATTGTGTGACTCCCCTGCGCTCTCTTCTCGTCCCGGACAGACTCCCACCCATGATGCTGCTTGCCCAGCCGAAGGAAAGGCAGCCGCTTCGGGTCCCATCTCAGCAATGATCTGATGTGCTGAGTCCAGGCCCAGACCTGGAATATCGGCGAGGCGCTCGACAACTGATTGGTAACCTTGCATGGCGCGGCTGATTTCTCGCTCCAAAATGGCTTCCTGTTCGTCGATCAGTTCGACTTGCTTGAGATAGAGCTCTAATATGAGGCGATGTGTCGGATGTACACGACCCTTGAGCGCTCTCTGCAATTCTTCTTCGCCGGCCTTCAGCCGCACATCACCCAACCTCGCGAGCTTCACAGGATCGTCTTCGCCAGCCACTATCGCCTTCAAAATACGACGTCCGCTTGATCCGAACAAATCACTCACCACACTGGACAACTTCAGCATCATCTCTTCTAACAAGGCTTCCACTTGCAATTGCAGCCGTGTGCGTTGATTGCCCAGGCTAGTTTTCGTCCGTGTCAATCTGCGCCACATTCGCTGCTCGGCATCCGGTACGTAGCTGAGAATTAAATCTTCCGACAGAAAGCGCTTAACCAGTCGCAGTGCATCGGCGAAGTCTCTCTTCCGACCTTTGGGGCCTCGGTTAGATTGAGCTTGCGCCAGCTGCAACCGAAAGCACCCCTCCAATTGCAGCCACACGGGCTTGTGGTATTGGCCGGTGGACTCCATCACCACCTCTTCGACCCTACGCGCCTGTAACCAATCGCGTAAAACGTCTAAGTCTCGTGTAGTGGTGCCAAACTTCGCTCTTTCAAGCTGCAGCGTTCCTTCATGCGTCTGGCCCACAACCACCGCCAGCATCTTCTTATGAACATCGACCCCTGCGATACAGCGTTCTGCCAGCATCTATCCTCCTTTACGTGGCGCAGGGGGAGCGCACGACAACTAGATACTGCTCAAGATAGACACCGTCACGTGCTACCCTTGCGGGCGCACACTCATCCGTTCACGCAATGCGCTCCGACGTCAAACTTACATACGGTCTCAACTTCCCCAAAGTCGAAGGACATCTGTCCACTCCGCCACCTGTTGACAATAGCGCAGACGCAACCATTTTCATCGCCTTCCGTGGGCGATCTCGCCCATCGATACTTACATAGATGTCGGCCATCCGGACAGAATCCAATAGAAGCGTTGAAGTCTCACTTGGATGAAACCCCACCTATCAAGAACTGAGCAGGTTGCGGTAAAGACGTCGCTTCTTTCAAAGGGCTTAGGGGCTTACCTCGTTTGCGAATGTAAGACGAACAGATCCCAGCGGTGCCCGCATAGAGAGGTGACCAGCATCGAAGCTTCCGTTTCAGTTTTGGGTTTCAGGAAGTCGGCCTTTGCGCCACCGCCGAGTAAATCTGCGTCCAATACCTTGAGGGGATCCTGGCCAGAAGCTCAGGCTTCATAAAGCCTGCAGCTTGCACAATGTCGATGAGCATTCTATAGGAGACCGGATACGGCACAAACGGATTCCCAAAATCAATGTCATATTCAACGATTAAAAGCTTACCGCCGGGTTTGAGGTGACCGCGCACCGTTTGGAGAAACGAAACGTTATCGCAGACGAAATGCAGTGCATTTGCCATGAGAATTCCGTCAAGCTGCGGCAACTCTAGGCTCTCCTTGAAATCCGCATGAATGAGATGTAGACGTGAAAGGTCAAATTCCCGCACAAATGCCTTTGCTTGTCGATTCAATCTCGCGTCGTTCAGATCAACTGAATACAGCTCCATATT
>DASQVJ010000240.1:0-4585 GCA_035640835.1 Bryobacteraceae bacterium | reverse complement strand
AAGCGGGAAGGTGAGTTCGTAAGCGGCGCCTGCCATCAGATTGAGGCTTCGCCTCGATTCGGCAAACCCGGACTGAGTGACGCGAACCTCCCATGGTCCCACCCTTAGATAAGACAGTCGGAAGCGCCCTTCGTGATCGGTGCTTGCTTCCCGGACAAGATTCGTTTCGGTTTGTCGGGCAGTGATCTTTGCACCCTCGACTACAGCTCCGCTGGGATCGACGACCCGACCCCCTATGCTTGCCAGATGAATGGCATCCTGCGCCGAGGCAAGCAGACACCCGGCGATGAAGACACTGACCAGACGACATCGCAGCATTGCTCGTTCTCCTGAGATTCGACCAAATCAAGAGGTACACTCCACGCCTTTTGTGCCAGCGTAGAGGTCCCGAAACTATGAGTTGTCGTGAAGAGAAATCACGATCAGGAGACGAAAGATGGAGGGCCGCGCTTTTGGCGGCTGCGAGAGAAGGAAACCCGATACAGCGCCTCGGTCTGGGATACGGCGTCGATGGCTCTCGGCGGTAGAGGCAGAATCACCGGGATAGGTCCGGCTACGACCAGAGGTGTTGTTGCGGGCGCGGAGGTGCCATGAGGATATGACGAACACGGAAGCTTCGCCGCCCGTATCGCCAAGCCATCGCCGGGCCTCGCACGCTCTGTCTGCATCACCATAGCGCACCCGTGTTTGCCGTCACGCCGACAGCAGGCGGGTAGTTTCGGCTGCGGCCTCCCGGGTTGGAACAGTTGCACAATCGGCATGGTGAAGATCACCAGCAGCGCGAGTGTGACAACCTGATGCATCGATTCATAGTACACAGATCTGCTGACAATCGGGAGCTTGAGATTTTGAGTCGGACTCTCGAGGGTGGCGGCGTTGTCAGCAGTCCGGAACGCTTCAGCTGAGGCTACGTGGTCTCGACGATGCTGCGGAGCTCGGGGTATCGCATGACGAGTTGCTCTGGAGCCTTCACCGGCTCGTCCTTCAGAAGCGCGGCGAGTTGAAGCGCATTCACTGCGGCCTTCCCTTCGAAGTGATTGTTCGTTACGACGAAAACGCTCTCGCGGCGCTTCTCTGAGATGCTCCTCACTCGGTCGGCCCACGGTTCAAGCTCGTTCATTGAGTAGAGATAATCGTACCGGTCCGATGATCGCTTGTTTTCGGCAAACCAGTTCTGGTAATTGCGCCCGTGCAGGCGAACGTAGCCAACCGGAGACGTGCGGCGAGCAGACGGTTTTAAAGCCTTCCCGAGGAGCGGCTGATCGATGTTGCAGAAGCCGATGGCGAGCTCGGAAAGAAACTCGAGCACTGCTTCGTCGGCCCAGCTTCTGTGGCGCACCTCGAGCACCAATGGGAATTGCCGGAACCGGCGCTCAAGGTCCGCGATGTACTGCCTGTTTTCGGACGTGTTTTGAAACGATATCGGAAACTGCATGAGTAGGGCGCCGAATCGACTTGCGTCCACAAGCGGCGTCATACCATCCTTGATGAGCTTCTCGTCTTCGGGCGTCGCGTTTCTCTCGTGAGTGAAGCCACGCCACAGCTTTGCCGTGAACTGAAACCGGGAGTTCCCGCTTACCTGCTCCAGCCATGTCTGCGTGGTCTGAGCCTTTGGCGGTCCGTAAAAGGACGTGTTGATTTCGAGTGTGTCGAAGAACTGCGAGAGGTATTGCAGTGGACTAAACCCGCGTGGTCGCGGATGGGGATAAACGATCCCGGCCCAATCCTTGTATGTCCAGCCGGCCGGCCCGATGCGGATCACGACAGAAGTATAGTCTTCCGCTTTGGCGAGTTTGGTGTGCATCGATCAGCACTCGTGTGAAGGCTGTTCCGCAATCATGAATGCCGATGTCGTTCAGTACAGCCGCGTTCGCTGCTGGCGAGGTACTTGCAAACGATGTAATCGATGAAAGCACTGTTAGCTTCAAGCGTGTTGATCTTTGGGGTAGTAAACATGACGGCGCAAACAATACAGGTCGGGGTTCTCGGAGGAATCGCTGCAACAGACCCGGACGGATTCGGAAGCAGTGAATCTAAGCGCTATGTGATCGGGCCGTCTGTGGAAGCCAGGTTCTTGCGGGGCAGGCTCGGCATAGAACTGGACGCACTCTACCGGCGATTGGGTGACTCGTTCGGTTACAGCCTTACTGCACCTCCTGCTGAGTATATAGGGTCGCCAACGGTGACGGCGTTCTACTACCGCTCGCGGACGAACTCGTGGGAGTTTCCACTCATCGGCAAGTACTACTTTCGTGGTCGCGAGGCCAAATGGAGGCCGCTTCTTGGCACGGGATATGTTCTTCGGGCGCAGTGGCGGGAGATCAAAACCACAACCTTCCTGCTGGGGGAGAGCACTCCTCGCACGGGCAAACAATCGTCCAGCGCTGGGCTTGATATCGGTGCTGTCGGGGTCGCCGGTGTTGAATGGAGGGGCATTGGACGGATGTCTTTCCAGCCACAGGCTCGCTACACACGATGGGGCGACTACAACTCGTTCAACCGGCCAAAGAATCAGGTTGACGTCGGCTTGGGCATCCGTTTCTAAAAGCTCGTTCTCAGGGGCGATCGATTGACGCGTGCTGGTCCATCAAGGCGTGTTGGGAACTTCGGAGGGGCCGCGCGCGCGGCCCGTACGCAGACTCTATGTTCGTTTGCCAAGGAACTTCCTGGTCGCCTCCGACGGTGTGTAGATTTCGCCGTCGATCAGCATTCGTCCTGTGTAGGATCCACCGGAAGACTCAAATTCCCACGCGATGTCGTGCCCCTTCCTTGCCAACTTCGCCCATTTAGATGCCTTTTCAGGGTTCTGCTCAAGCCACAGGTGGCCTTGCTCGTCTATGAACGACCGCAACCTGGAATGTCCGAGCCGGTCGGTCCACGACTTCATGTTTTTCAGCTCAGGCAGTTTCACTCGCGAGGATCAGAACGGGGCTTCTCTTCGGACTCATCCTCCTGCAGGATCGAGTAGCAGACGCGAACACACTCGGGACAGATATAAGCTCGTGATGGCGGCGTACCCGCTCTCGAGATCAAATTCCCAACTTCTTCCTGAGTTCGATTACAGAACGAACACCGCAGTGAACCCTCAGCGGACATGGGTACCTCGATACTATTGTCCATCTCGCAGGGCAAGCTGCCCGCGTCGCTGCGACTCTTGAATCCTGGTTTATGTTGAGTATGTGAGACGCACTGTGGTGGAGCTGGAGCTCGCCCGTGAAATCGTTCTCGAGTACGGCTGGAACGCGACGTCGTACCAAATACTCAACCCTGGGATTAGTCTCTGGTTTTCTAAGACACAAAGAGCGGTCATCGGGTATATACGCCGCAACGGAGTGCTCCTGGTGGCTGGAGCGCCCGTTTGTGAAGCAAAAGCTCTCGAGGTTGTCTGCGAGGAGTTTGAGTCGTACGCGGAACAGCAAGGGCAGCGGGTGTGCTACGTATGCGCGGAAAAGCGGCTCTTATTGGTGCTTGCGCACTCAACTGATCACGCGGCCGTTGCACTGGGCGCTCAACCTGCCTGGAATCCGCACAAGTGGCCAGAGATTCTGCAAGGCCGGGCTTCGCTTCGGGCGCAGCTTCGGCGAGCAGTGAACAAAGGGGTTGTTGTGGATACGGTCAGCGCCGAACGGGCGGTTGTCGACCGGGAATTACGTGATGTATTGCGGGAATGGCTCAGTGGTCGGCGGCTTCCGCCGCTTCATTTCCTCGCTGAGCCAAATGTAATAGGCGGTGTGCTGGCCGATCGGATGATGCTCGTCGCTCGCCAGCGCGGCGTCCCAGTGGCGTTCCTGGTTGCATCGCCGGCCCGAGCGAGAGGTGGATACCTGGTTGAACTCCTCGCGCGCTCCTCCAGTGCCCCAAATGGTTCGGGTGAGCTGCTGATTGACGCCGCCATGCGCCGGTTCGCGGAAGAAAGCTGCGAGTACGCGACGCTCGGTCTGGTAGCACTAGCGCACGCCGCCGACGAAGAAATTCGATGCAACCCAGGCTGGCTGCGGCCTCTTATGTACTTTGCTCGTGCCCACGCCAACCGCTTTTATAACTTCCGCGGCCTGGAGCAATTTCGGATGAAGATGTCACCGGAACGGTGGGAAACGATCTACGCCATCTCAAATGAGCGTCGCTTTTCACCCGGCACTCTATACGCAATAGGCTCGGCATTTTCAGGAATCCCGCCATGGGCCGCCATCGGACTCGGGATAGCGAAAGCCATTCGCGAAGAACTTCGCGCTGCCCTGCATCGCTACGATGCAAAAGGCTTCAGTCAGACCTCGACCGGGCACTCTAGCGCCGATTTGCATGGAAATCACAAGCTGCCGGGTGATGGTCGCCGTTAGCTGGCGAAAACGTGAAGATGCTCAGCGGCAGGGCTAGTTCCGGGCGGGAATCATACACCGGGGGACCAAACGTTTTACTTACGGAGTTCTTCGATTGGCACACGAAACACCCCCTTGATGCATCGCGGGTTCCTTACGGCTATCTGAATATGGGTTTTCTCTCTGAGTCCTGATCCCGGATAGGCCGGCTGGCCCTCCGTGAACACCCCCTTGACACTATCGATAGCGGGTAGGTTCTCTGCCTGCAG
>DASQVJ010000239.1:0-5889 GCA_035640835.1 Bryobacteraceae bacterium | reverse complement strand
GGGCATCGACTGGGCGGGTCGCCTGGTTGAAGTCATCAGTGGGGCTACGCTTGAGGACTACTTCCAGCAGCAGATTCTCCGTCCTCTCGAAATGAAGGACACCAGCTACATCCTTCCCGAAGCGAAGTTCGAGCGCCTGGTGAGCAATTGGCACCGCGATCCCAACGGCGAGCTTCGGGAGAATGAGCGTAAACTGCCTTCACCCCCGACGAGCTTCAATGGTGGCGGAGGTCTCTACTCCACGGCAGGCGATTATGTGCGGTTCATGCAGATGATCCTGAACCGCGGCCGCGGGAAGAATAAAGTCCAAATCCTGAAACCAGCAACCGTCGACAGCATGATGACGAACCAGATTGGTGCGCTCACAGCGGGCAAGATGAAGACCTTGAGACCCGAGCGCTCATCCGACGTCGACATACAGCCAGGCCATCCTCAAAAATGGGGATTGGGATTCCTGATCAACCCAACACCTTACGCTGGAGGTCGAGCTGCCGGAAGCCTTGCCTGGGCTGGGATATTCAACACCTTTTTCTGGATCGACCCGAAACGAAATAGGTGCGCTGTGCTCCTGATGCAGTATATTCCTTTCGTCGATAAGGAGGCGATTGGACTGCTGAATGATTTCGAGCAAGCTGTCTATCGAAACTTGTAGGGTGCTCGCGTAGGGGCGTGGTCGTAGGTACGCGCCCGGAGCGCCACCGTTAACGCGGTAGGCGATCTCGATACCCTGCGTTTCTCCACGCTGCAGGTGCTCCTTCAGAAGGCGAATCACTTCGTTCTCTGGCACTCTGGCTCCCTGGCTGGCCTTCAGACTCTAGTTCGACCGGAGTTCGGTGTCAAGCCTTTGCCGACCAGCGTTTGACGAATCACAATAACGACATGGAGCGACTTTTCTTGCTCGCGATCCTCGCGGCTGCTTCCGCCGTTGCCCAGGTCCAACACCAGCACCACGCTAAACATATGGACGCCGAATCGTACGCTCGAGTGCTCGAAGACCCTAGCCGTGACGCCTGGCAAAAGCCGCATGCGGTGCTGCAGACACTCGCGCTCAAGCCGACCGAGGTCGTTGCTGATATCGGCGCGGGAACCGGCTACTTTGCGAGGCGATTCGCGCATCACGTAGCAACCGTGTACGCCGTCGACATCGATCCCAAGCTGTTGGAAATTGCTAGCCAGAAAGCGCCCGCTAACCTGAAAACGGTCCTCGCCAGCCCCGATGACCCGAAGCTAGCGAAAGCCTCGGTGGACACCATCTTCATTTGCAATGTTCTCCACCACATCGACAACCGGCCCGCGTACCTCGAGACGCTTCGCTCTGCGCTCAAACCCGGCGGACGCATCGTTGTATTGGAATTCCACAAGAAGGAACTGCCGGTGGGGCCTCCTGCTGAGATGAAGATCGCCGAGCCCGCTCTCATTCAGGAGTTCCGCGGCGCCGGCTTCGAAGTCGCTCGCCGCCACGACATCTTGCCTTACCAATACTTCTTGGAATTTCGCTCGCGTTGAGCACCTTCTCGGTGCTCTCTCACAGTTTCTTCGGAGCTTCTCCTTGACAGCTTAGGAAAGCGGATATAGACTCCTAACAATCTTAGGAGTGCTCATGTCCGGTCAGGCCCAGCTTCTTCCAGGAACGCTCGATCTTCTGATTCTGAAAGCCGTCTCGCTTGGTCCTCTCCACGGGTACGGCATCCTCCTCCGCATCGGACAAATCTCTGGGCAGGCGCTGCTGATTGAGCAGGGAGCACTTTACCCCGCGTTGTTCCGGCTGGTGCGTGGAGGTCTTCTGAAAGCAAGCTGGGGCACTTCCGAGAACAATCGACGAGCAAAGTTTTACGAACTCACCACGGCCGGTCGTAAGCGCCTTCGAGAAGAAACCGAAGAGTGGAACCGGCTCGCCGCAGCCATCGCTTCTGCCCTCGCTGCTCAACCGGAGGAACTATGAGGTTGTTAGCATACTTCCGATCCCTTGCCGCTAGATTCTTTCGCCGGTCCCAAGTCGAGGACGACATGGAAGAGGAACTCCGTTCCCACATTCAGCTGCGCGCCGACGACCTGCAACGTACGGGACTGTCACGAAGCGAAGCGGAACGCCGGGCACGCGTTGAGTTCGGAGGTCATGAACGGTTCAAAGAGGAATGCTATGAAGCGATCGGAGGCAACTTCCTTGAGGTCCTGCTACAGGACGCGCGGTTCAGTCTTCGCGTTTTGCGCAAGTCTCCCGGATTCACGCTCGTCGCTGTCTTCACCCTGGCACTCGCCATCGGTGCCAATGCGCTCGTTTTCGGCGTGATGAATGGGCTGGTGCTGCGCCCCTTGGATGTGCCCGATGCGGAGAGCCTTTACGGAATCGAGCACGGCAAGGAACACAACATGTTTATCTCCTATCCCGACTACCTCGACCTGCGCGATCGTAACCGCAGCTTCGAGCATCTGGCTTGCTTCAACATCCATCAGGTCGGGTTGGACAACGGAGAGAACCCGTCCCACGCCTGGGTCAATGTAGTCAGCGGAAACTACTTCGACGCCTTGCATATCAAGCCGCATCTCGGTCGCTTTTTCCACGGAAGCGATGAGCACGGAGCAAACAGCGCGCCCTATGTCGTTCTCGGCCATGCTTTTTGGCAGAACCGTTTTCAGGGTGATCCTGCTGTGTTGGGGCGGCGAATTCGGCTAAACAAACACCCGTTCACCGTCATCGGCGTCGCGCCGCCGGAGTTCCACGGAACGCTCTTATTCTTCTCACCCGATCTGTATGTGCCGTTCGTAAATCAGGAACGGATCGAGGGCAGGAATCTTTTAAACGCTCGCGCCGTCCATGCAGTATTTATGTCGCTGGGTCATCTGAAGCCTGGAGTTACTCAGCAACAGGCTGTTGCCGATCTGAACGCGATTGGTGCCTATCTCGAAAAAACGTACCCCAAGGAACACGGCTCAACCACCTTCAAGCTGGCCCGTCCCGGTCTCTACGGAAATTATCTCGGTCGTCCATTGCGCGGATTCCTTACCGGCTTGATGTTACTCGCTGGTCTGATCCTGCTGGCTGCTTGCGCCAACCTTGGCAGCCTGTTCGCCGCACGTGCCGCGGACCGTTCCCGGGAGGTGGCACTGAGGCTCGCTCTGGGTGCGAGCCGGAACCGGATACTCAGGCAACTATTCACCGAAGCGTTTTTGATCTCGACGGTAGGCGGCGCTCTCGGACTGTGGGCAAGCGTCGTTCTGCTTCGCGCGCTAACCGTTTGGCATCCATTGCCAAAGTACCCGATCACTGTGCCCGTGAGCCCGGATGCCAACGTTTATGCGATGGCTCTGATCCTGGCAGTCGTCAGCGGGCTACTCTTCGGCGTTGTTCCTGTGCGCCAGGTTCTCCGAACGGATCCGTATCAGATCGTCAAAGCGGGTCCAGGCAGCATAGTGGGACCCAGGATAGCCCTGCGCGACGTGTTGCTCGTGATGCAAATTGCAATCTGTGCTGTCCTGGTTACGTCTTCATTGGTTGCTGCACGCGGGCTCTCACGATCGCTGAACAGCAGTTTCGGTTTCGATCCGCGAAACTCCCTGTTAATGGACACAGACCTGAGTATGTCCGGGTACACGGCCGACCAAGTGCCCAACATGCAGAAGCGCATGATTGAGACGGTTGAAAAAATTCCTGGCGTGGACTCCGTCGGATTCTCCGGCCGGCCACCGTTGGCAGAGGCTGGGTTTACCGTGTATGTCTTTCGGGACGAGACCATGGACCTCAGGCAGTCAAATGCTGTTGTGAACGCCATGAGGTATAACGTGTCGCCCGGCTATTTCCAAGCTGCCGGAACACGATTGCTGATGGGCAGGGTGTTCTCATGGCATGACGATGAAAATGCTCCGCGCGTGGCCGTCGTGAATGAGGAGCTTGCTCGTAAAGTGTTCGGCGCAAGTGACGCCGCCCTGGGCCGGTACGTTAAAATCCGGACCGGCGAGCGCCTGCAGATCGTCGGGATCGTGGAGGACGGGAAGTATAACAACCTCACTGAAGATCCGGAATCGGCCCTGTTCCGCCCGTTCCTGCAAGTGCCAACGAATGAGACTTGGCTCGTCGTGCGCTCCAATCGCGATCCGGAACAACTCGCTTCGGCAATCAGAGCCGAATTGCGTAAGTTGGACTCAGCTCTGCCGGTCTACGTTCAGACACGGACCCAGCAACTGCAATTCGCTCTCTTCCCGTCCCGTATGGCCGCGCTGTCTCTCGGTGTGATGGGGAGCATGGGGATCGTGCTCGCGATCACTGGCATCTTCGGAATGGCGGCGTACTCGGTCAGCAAGCGGCTCAAGGAATTGGGTATTCGTATGGCGCTCGGCGCTCAGCGTCGGCAGGTGTTGCAGGCTGCTTTGGGTAGAGCCTTGAGGCTCCTTGCGATTGGTTCGGCAGCAGGTTTGGGGCTTGGAGTTCTGGCCTCGGGCGTCCTCGTGAACATCGTGTACCAGGCAACTCCCCGCGACCCGGTCGTCCTGCTGTGTGTTGTGTTCGTGATGTTGGGACTCGGACTACTCGCCACCTGGATCCCGGCGCGAAGGGCTCTGTCCGTGGATCCGCTGACGCTGCTGCGTGAAGAGTGAACTTGCGGGCACGTCTGCCCTGAAGGCGGGTTCTCACTCGCCCCCACTGTCCGAGGACGCACGAGATGTCCCGCGAACGGACACTCACGGAACCACAACTGCAATCCCTACAACGCGACGAGAATGGTCAGCCGTTTGCTGCATGAGAATCGCAAACATGCGCACCTTGCTGGCCAACGTTCGGTGTGCGATCCGCCTCCTTCGCATGTCGCCCGGTTACAGCATCACAGCCATCCTCAACCTGGCTCTAGGTATCGGCATGAACAGCGCGATCTTCAGCGTGGTCGACGCGATGCTCATGCGACCCATCGAGTTGCCTCGCCTCGAACGCCTCGTCTCCGTCATGGAGACGGAACTGCACCAGGTGGGACCGTGGAATCAGCTGTCCGTTGCCAATTACCTCGACTGGAAGCGTGAGGCACGCTCGTTTGAATTGTTCGCCGTGAGCCGGCCTTCCGCCTTCAACCTCGCGTCTGGAGGCCCACCCGATAACGTTCTCGGTGCCGGCGTGACAGAAGACTTCTTTGCGATCACTGGACTACGACCGGAACTTGGCCGGTGGTTCGAATCGAAAGATTTCGGCCCCAACGCGGACGGCCGCCTCGCCGTACTCAGTCACGACCTCTGGGTGCGACGCTTCGGAGCCAATCCGAACATCGTGGGAACCACCATCCGTCTCAACGGCATGAACTACGTTGTGACTGCCATAGCCCCTTCAGGGATGACCCTGCCAAGCGGAGCCGAGTTGTGGACACCCCTAGTCTTCACCGCCCGAGAGAAGAAGGCACGACTTGGATTCCTGCTGTTTGGCGTAGCGATGCTGAAGCCAGGCGTGGAGGTCGAGGACGCTCAGGCAGAGCTCAAGGCGATCGCGAAACGGCTCGAACGTCAATATCCCGACACCAACACCGGACGTGGTGCGAAGGTTTTGCCCCTGCCTCGCTTCGTGACGGGACCCGCACGCGAGTTCATCTTGATGCAAATGGGCGCGGTCATCTTCGTCCTTCTGATTGCCTGCGCAAACGTCGCGAACCTTCAGCTTGCCCGATCTGTCGGCCGCAGAAAGGAGATGGCCGTACGAGTCGCCTTGGGTGCAACCCGCGGCTGTATCGCCGGACAACTCATAACCGAAGGACTCATTCTAGGCATTGCGGGTGGAGTTGTCGGCATCGTCTTCGCGGGCTGGGGCATCGATGCAATTCGAGTCGCGATGCCTCCAGAGGCGGCGCGGAACATTCCCGGCTGGGCGAATATCGAACTCGATTGGAGAACGGTATTGTTCGCCGCCGCAATCGC
>DASQVJ010000238.1:0-4453 GCA_035640835.1 Bryobacteraceae bacterium | reverse complement strand
TCGCCTACCTCGCGCTCACTGCCGGGCGCAGACTGCAGATCCCGGCGATAACAGCAGTCGCCTTCGTCCTCACCATCTCGCCGTGGTTGGCCTTCAATGCCAGGCACCATGGCAAGCTTTGGGTCTCGGACAACGCGCCAGTGGCCACGTCCGCAACGCGGTCCAACGCCCAATGGTACAGGCATCCTCGAGAAACAGTCTTCAACGCCCCGCTGCTTTGGCTGAAACGCGTCGCCCGAAGCACAGTACGATTCGCGCTCGAGATCGCGAGTATTCTGGCCAGTGCGCCGCTTGCAGCCGCTGCCCTCGGGCTGGCGTTGGCTGTGCTAGCGCTGAGCCCCCTTCGCGAGTCTCTAAAAGATCCTTTCGTCCTGCGCGCTTTGTCATTGACGGTGGTTGCTCTCGCCGGGTTAGGTGGACAAGTCTTGATCGGCTACTTCGACACGCGCTATTTCAGCTTCTTCGTTTTATGGAGTTGCGTGGCGGCGCTGACCGTCTTGATCCGAATCGCACCAACAATTGTCCTGCCGATAGGACTTATCGGGCTGCTCATCGCCGGCACACTGTTCGGATATTTGGCAGTGCTTCGATCCTATGCCGACGCACGCAGGGACGAGGTCCTGGCACGCTTCCCCGAGGTCCCGAAGGATGCGAGGGTGCTCTCGGATTGGGATTGCTACGAGTTCGGGGCCAGAACCCGCATTACTTCGATCTGTTTGCCTTTGGATTGGTACGAGTTGGATGAAGAGACTCGGGAGGCTTTCCTGAACGAGTTCCGCCCGACGATCTTTATGAGGAGGAGAGAGGATTCGATACCGCTGCCCAATCAGCTCAGGGCAACGAGCAAGGACACGATCGCGACGCCGCCCTTGGCGCTCGAAACGATGCCCCTCGATTCGTGGCGGTCCGAGACCGATGGCCAGGACCGCCCACCGAAACGATGAGTTGAACTACTTGACTTCGACAGTGGCGCCGGCGTCGACGAACTTCTTCTTGATCGCTTCCGCCTCTTCCTTGTTGACGCCTTCCTTGACGGTCTTCGGAGCGCCGTCCACCAGGTCCTTGGCTTCCTTCAGGCCGAGGCTGGTGACTTCGCGAACAGCCTTGATAACGTTGATCTTGTTCGCGCCCGCAGCCGTGAGAACAACCGTGAACTCGGTCTTCTCTTCGACAGCCGGAGCCGCAGCAGCCGCACCACCCGCCGCCGGAGCCGCCGCAACAGCCGCAGCCGCCGCCGACACGCCGAAGGCTTCTTCAATGCCCTTCACAAGCTGAGCGGCCTCAAGCAGCGTCAGCGATTTGATCTGATCCAGAATTGCGTTTACATCCGCCATGTTCTTCTAACTCCCGATATTTAGAAACTTGAAATTGCAAAGGCCGCGAACTTTTGTGCTCTAGCCTTCCTTGAACTTGCCTTCCTTCGCTGCTTGATCAATCACGACAGCGAGGTTCCGGGCGACACCGTTCAGCGATACTGCGAGCCGCTGTGCGCCCGAGTTGATGAGGAACATCACCTTTGCGATGAGCTCTTCCTTCGAAGGCATGTTGGCCAGGTCTTGAATGCTCTTGACCTCAACCACGCGGCCTTCCACAAAGCCTGCCTTGAACGTGAAGGCGGGGACGTTCTTGGCGTAACTCGTGAGCGCCTTCGCCAGTGCCACCGGATCGCTGGTGGTGTAGGCGATAGACGTCATCCCTTTGAGTGCGTCGAAAACCTCTTGGCTCTTCAGACCTTCGCTGGCTTTGGCGGCGAGGTTGTTCTTCACCACCTTGTATTTCCCGCCCGCGTCGCGAACCGTCTTTCGGAGGTCGAAATCCTGTTGGACGGTCATCTTCTCGTAGCCGGTGATGAAGATGGTCGGATCCTGCTCGAATTCCTTCCGCAGGTGCTCGAGATCTTTGCTTTTATCGTCTTTATTCTTCATGACGTGCGATAAACTCCGCGAGCGGCTCTAAGCGCCGGCTCCTGCTGCTCTCATGTTGATTGGGGCCACGTCCAGCGACACGCCGGGACCCATGGTGGAGCACACGGTCGCGCTGCGGACATACTTGCCTTTCGCAGCCGCGGGCTTAGCCCGCACAACCGCGTTGATCAGGCTGTTCGCATTCTCGAGCAGCTTGCCCGTTTCGAAACTCGTCTTGCCGACCGGAGCGTGAATCACGCCCGTTTTATCGACGCGGAACTCGACCTTACCCGCCTTGGTCTCCTGAATTGCTTTGACGACGTCCGTGGTGACCGTGCCCGTCTTCGGATTCGGCATCAAACCACGAGGACCGAGAACCTTACCCAAACGGCCCACCGAACGCATCATGTCGGGTGTTGCGATGACGGCATCGTAGTCGATCCAGTTTTCGCTCTGGATCTTCGTAACCATCTCTTCGCCGCCGACGAAATCCGCCCCGGCTTCCTGCGCCTCACGGACCTTATCGCCGCTCGCGATCACCAGAACTTTCTTCGACCTACCGAGGCCATGCGGCAACACGATGGTTCCGCGAACCATCTGATCGGCGTGCTTGGGGTCGACGCCTAAGCGCATGTGCACTTCGACGGTCTCGTCGAACTTCGCGAATTTGATCTTCTGAACGAGCGGGATTGCTTCTTCGATCGCGTATCCGCGCGCCTCGACCTGCTGCGCCGCGGAGGCGTACTTCTTCCCTTCTTTTTTCTGACTCATGAAACTCCTACTGGTACAAACGGCTTCAGGGTCTTCCGCCGGAAACTCCGGCTGCCCGTCCGCCTCCCATTCGGTTGGAGCCCCGAGCGAGCGCCGAAACGCAAGGCCCGAGACAAAACTTCAGGACGTAACCGTCAGGATATCAGAGATGTGGCGTGGTGGCAAGGCGCCGACCTGGGGGAAGATCGGCGCGCCAGGAACTACTGCTTCTCGTAAACCCCGGTACTGGTATACGGCTTTCCGTCTGCCCCGGTTCCCTTGACCTTTATGATCATCGTCTTACCATCACTGCTCACGGTGCTGGTGCCCGAGTTGACGACTTTTCCCTCCTTTTTCAACGTAAACATCGTCTCCCTCGGGGACTTTCGACGCAGCGAGCTCATATCTGCCCCGGTGAGATGATTCGTGATCGGGTAGTCTTTGCCGTCCAACTTCGCCTCATAGCCGCCGGAGAGATCCTTGCCGTCCGCTGTAATCCCTTCCGATTGGAATTTCCGTGTACCATCCTCACCCGTCGTGATGGTTAAGGTCCGGCTTTTATACATAGGACCCGTTGAAGTGGACTTCTCCGGGACCAGCTTCCACGTTCCGTCGGAAGGGCTCTTCGTGTCGTGTTCCGCTGACCGAACGGCCGCGGGCATCATGAAACGACGAAGTGCGGCCAGCAACGAACATTGGTTGGTAAACTCGAGATGTGTCCGACGTCGACATTCAGTACGTGTCCAACGAGGCCGGTGAAGCCACCGCGGTCATCATTCCGATCGAGCTCTGGCGCGAAATCGCTTCGGAGCGAGAGACTGCCTACCTGTTGCGGTCGGAGAAAATGAAGCAGCGCCTACTCGCTGCAAAAGACCGCCAAGGTGGTTTGTCTCTTGAGGAAGTGATTGAGAAGCTTGGAGTTTGATCCATCTGCCTTTGAAGATTTGGCATGGTGGGTGGAACAGGACCGCGCTCAAGCGGTGAGGATTATCCGGCTGGTTCGTGACGTTCTTCGAGACCCATTCGCCGGTCAGGAAAGCCCGAACCCCTCAAGCACCACTTGACAGGATGCTGGTCCAGAAGAATCGACCAGGAACATCGCCTCGTGTACCAGGTCACCCCAGACAAGATCCGCATCCTGGCCTGCCGGTACCACTACTGACCTCCAAGCACTTCATCATCAGCACCGACCCGCCCCGCGGGAACCAGCGAACGAAATCGTTGTCTAAGCACCTGAGGCGATCCGATGTTCCAGTACTTCGCGGATGCTGCACGAGTGCCCTGGGCCAATTGGACCCCAGCCGTCAGCGCTCTCGCGATATCGGCCTTCGTCGCTGCGTGGCTCAGACCTGCCCTCCTTAAGTCTTACGCCCCTTACTCGTCGACTACCCTCGCTGTTCTCGTCGCCTCCGCGTTAGCCTCTATCGTCGTCCACGTTCCGCCTGACCCTTCGTTCGTGATAGATTTCGCCGAGGCCCCCGCGCAAACGCGGCAACCCTAAGGCATACTGGGAAAGGCAACAACCATGAAGAGGACGATCCAAGTGCGACTCAGCAAGGGAGATCTTCAATTCGTGGCTGAATGCCTCGATCTACCGGTAGTCACGCAAGCGCCCAGCCTTGACCAACTGGCTTTGAACATCCGGGAGGCAATCGGCTTACACCTTGAGGGTGAAGATTTGGCTGCACTCGGAATCGCCGAAAACCCCACTATCTTGGCAGGCTTGCCGCTTCATCGCAGAACCTGAATTGCGTCGCCTCTTCCCTGACTGAGCACCAGAACAAGCCCGCTCCCCTCCA
>DASQVJ010000237.1:0-6689 GCA_035640835.1 Bryobacteraceae bacterium | reverse complement strand
CGAAACGGGGACGAACCTCACGCTGAAAGTGGGGGGCAATTTCATCAACCTCAGCCCGGCTGGTGTCGCGATCAAGGGGACGATGGTCCTGATCAACAGTGGCGGCGCCGCCGGGTCAGGCAGTGGTGCTAAGCCCGAGGTGCCGAAGCTGCCGAAAGAGGCTGACACTGCGGAACCCGGTAAGAAGCCGACGCTTCCGAAACCCAAGGTGCCCGAACCGGTGGTCACCTACACGCCACAGGCCATGGCATTGCAACGCGCGGCACGTACTGGGGCCGCCCTCTGCGACATATGACCCGAGGGATGAATCGACCCGTGAGGTCGAACTAAATGACAGATTGGAAGGCGCTGCAAACGAAGTTATTCGGCGCAGGTGTGCCCGTTTATGCGCTTATCGATGGTGCGTCGGTTCCTGATTTTCAGAAGCAGGCGATCGAGAATCAGGCCCAGTACGTCTGCTTATATCGAGGCGAGCTCACGCCCGATATGGCGCAGGTAGCCCCTTACCTCGCTCATGTCGAGCCGGAAGGGCCGTTCATGGAATGGCTCTTACGCCGAGGTTGGGGACAGCACTGGGGTGTGTATGCCCTCTCGTCGACCGACTTTGACAGCCTTCGCCGGCACTTTCGCAAGTTTCTGACCGTCTACGACGAGACCGGCAAGCCCATGCTGTTTCGGTTCTACGATCCTCGAGTTCTCGGTACCTTTCTACCGACCTGTAACTCCCAGGAGCTCACGAGCTTTTTCGGCCCCGTGCAGCAGTTCGTGCTCGAAGGAAAGCGTCCGGAAGAACTGCTGGAGATGAGCCAGGCCGGGGGGAAGTTGAAAGAACGAATGACCCTGATGGCACCCGCAATATAAGTACAGTACTATTCAGGAAACTAACGTTCTCCGTGTACCATGAATACAAGTGCTCAAAGAAACCGTTGCGTTCGTGTTCGACATGGACGGGGTCCTTGTAAACTCGACGCCTGCCCATACCGAGGCTTGGCGCCTCTATCTGCAGCGGCACGGGGTTGAACTGCCGGACCTCGAGCACCGGATGCTCGGGAAGCGGAACGATCAAATTGTCCGCGAGTTCTTCAAAGATCAGGAGCTTACCGACGAGCAGGTTTTTGACCATGGAGCAGCAAAAGAGGCGCTTTACCGCGAACTCATGGGCCCGGTTCTCCAAGAGCACATTTTGCCCGGTGTTCCACAATTTCTAGACGTCATTCGAGAGGCTCCGATCGGGCTTGCCACGAATGCTGAGCCCGCGAACGTCGAGTTCGTGCTGACAGGGGCCGGACTCGAGAGCTACTTCCGCGTGCGTGTGGATGGTCATCAGGTCGAACGACCAAAGCCTCATCCGGACATCTACCTTCTGGCTGCCAAGAGGCTTGGTGCTGACCCTGAGAACTGTGTAGTGTTCGAGGACTCGCTCACCGGGGTAGAAGCTGCAAAACGTGCGGGAATGCGTGTGGTTGGCGTAAGATCCACGCTGTCCGAACTGCCAGGTGCCGACCTGCTCGTCGAAGACTTTCGTGATCCGGAATTGAAGCTATGGATGCGATCGGCGCTGTCCTACGCATAGGTCTAGTCGCACTTGCGTTGCTGAGCGGGCCGCTTCTGGCGCAGAAGCCGCTGACGCTGGAGCAAGCCGCGTCCCGCAAACCCCCGAACTTCGTGCCCACGTTTCAGGGCGAACGAGTGGCAGTGCAGGGCATTGCTGCTTCGCGCCCTGTTTCTTTAGGGGCTTACTATCACCTGATCATTGAGAACGAAGAGAAGCAGGGCCTGACGCTCGAGGGTGGTGAAGGCACATTCACCGGCATTGAGCCCGGAGACATTCTCGAAGTCGATGGCACCTTGACACACCGGGCCGGTCTGCCGGTTGTGCAGCCTTACTCGATTCGCAAGGTCGGCCAAACCTCACCTCCTCCCGCGCGAAAAGCTACGCTTTCTGCCCTGAACTCGTTCGAGCATCTCGGGACGCTGGTCATGGTTGAAGGCAACGTCATCTCGTCTGGCGAGCGAGCCGCCGGCGAAGTGCTTCAGATCGCGGAGCCAGGTGAGCCCTCGATCCGCGTTTATCTTGCGAATAGAGCTCGGGGCCATGACCTCGGCCTGGAACGCTTTAAGCCCGGTGACAGGGTGAGCGTTATCGGCATCAGTTCGCAGTACTGTCCCGTTCCGCCATTCGACCACAGCTTCCAGGTGAACATCCGCGATGCATCCGCGGTGACCATGACGCAGCGCAACTGGGTGGTCTCGCCGGACATGTTGTTCGTGGGCCTTGTGGCCGTCATCGCTGCCTTTGTCCTGTGGTGGCTTCGAGAGCGGACCATGGCTTCGCAGCGCTGGCGTCTTCGTGAGATGACGGCCCTCGCCGAGGAAGTGATCTCGGCCGAGACTCCGGGTGAACTGGCTCGCAAACTCACGCTTGAAGCACAGCGATTATTCAAGGCAACGGGCATCGATCTTTATCTTCTGAATCGAAGCCTGCAGAGTCTCGACCGTGTTCCTACCGCGCAGTCGCCGGAGCCTTTTTCCATTAACCTCAACGCTCCGACCGGCATCATGGGACATGCCGTAACGTTGTGCTCGCGTAATCGAACCTTGTTGCACATTCCGGATATCCGCCGTCATCCGGTGAGCGGCGCCGTTCCTGAGCCCGATCTGCCACGCGCGATGTTGCTGGTCCCGATGTTCGCGCAGAACGATCTGCTTGGTGTCATGGCGGTCAAGTACGATCGCAAGGTCCGCAGGACCAAAGAAGACGATCAGATGGCGGTCCAGCACCTGGGCAATCAGATCGCGACATCCTTGAAGCTGCAAGAGCAGCGATCCATGCGTGAGCAGTTGCTTCGTTCGGAAAAGATGGCGGCAGCCGGACAGCTCATCTCCGGTGTTGCTGACGAGCTCCGCGCGCCGTTGAACGCCATCTACAGACTTGCTGAGCAAATCCAGGGACGCAAGCTGAATGCGCTCGCGGAAACGGAGTTGCGGGAGATTGCTTTCGAGGCAAAACGAGGCGCCAAGATTGTGGGCAGGCTCGTCTCGTACACGAAGCCCGAGGAGAAAGAGATCAAGCCTGTTGACATGGTGCAGCTGCTGGCGAGCCTGGCCGAGTTTAGACAGCGCGAGTGGGACGCCAAAAACGTACACGTCCGCAACCTTCTTCCCCATGCATCGTGGATGGTCCTTTGCGACCAGAACGAGATTGAACAGGCGCTGCTGAATCTGCTGGTTCACGCTGAGCAGTCGATTGTGGACACGCCGGATCGCCACATCATGCTGAACGGTCGCGCACAAGGGCGGCACGTAACGCTATCGATCGATTTCACCGACTTTTCGTCAGCCGTCGATGGCTTCCATGAGAATTCGAATGGAGATGCGCTCGGCCTCCAGGTGTGCCGCGCCATTATTCAGAGCCATGGCGGCGAGTTCCGCCAGATCCACGGTCTGCCGACAGGAGCGCGCTTCGAAGTACATCTTCCGCTCCACCAGTCTCCAGTCAGCACGCCGCAGCCTGAGATCGTTTCGGTTCGCCCGCCGAGGGTTCTTACGACGCTCGTGGTCGAGCCCGATCCTACGAGTGCGCGCAAGCTTTGTAGTATCCTCGCGGCTCGAGGGCACCGGACTATCCCCGTGGGTAGCGCCGAGCAGGCCACGGACATGGCGCAGAGGTTTAAGTTCGATATCGTGTTCTGCGAGGTTCGTTTACCCGGTCTCAGCTGGGTGGAGTTGTTCGAGCGCATCCGTCGACAAATCGGGGCATTTGTGCTCTTGGCGGAAGGTCATGATTCGGAAGTGGCTCGCGCGTTCAAGGGGAGCGAGGGTTACCTGCTCAGCAAACCCGTGGATGAGACCGAAGTGATTAAGTTGATGGCCTCCATTGAATCGCGGCACGAAGCCCTGGCTCGCCGCTAGCTTACGAATCCGAGGCAACGCCCGTCCCGCTGGAATCGTCTCTAGAATGAAAATATGCGCCCGCTGTTTGTCTGTCTGACGCTCTTGGCGAGCTCGGCCCTGGTGATCGGAGCTGAGAAGTATACCGGTCCTCGACCGCCCAAGCCCGACATCCCTTACCTCGTGCACGCGGACAAGCTGATCGAGACCGAGATTGGTGAAGGCCAGCAGGAAGCTCGCAAAGACAACGAGATTGCGTACATCCCGGGACCGTCGTCGCCGGTCAAGACTCCGATCCCTGAGCCCTTCTTCCTGGTGAAAACGGAGAAGCTGGACGTAAGGGCATTCCAATGCTATCGCCTGGAAACCAAAGGTGGACGTCGTGAGGTAATCCTTTCTACCAAGAAAGGAAAGCAAAGTCGAGACATACCGTTGGTTTTCGCACAGATTGAACCGGGTCTTTACAAGGTGGAGGTAGACCAGTTGCTCGAGGTTGGGGAGTACACGTTATCTCCATCGAATTCGAACAAAACGTTCAGTTTCCAGGTTTACTGAGTTCACGCTCGATTTCTCTGGTACACTCGCGATATGTTCAAAGGTCTGGAGCATACTGCGATCGCTTCGCCCGATCCACGTAAGCTCGCCGAGTGGTACGAAAACCATCTCGAGTTTCGAATCAATTTTGAGTATGCGGGCAACTACTTCGTCCGCGCCGCTAACGGGTCGATGCTGGAGATCATTCCCTCGGAGGGCGACCGTCCTTCCAACAAGATGAAGGACCCGGGTATCCGCCACCTCGCGATCGATGTGGACGATTTCGATGCGGGACATGCATTGCTTCGTGAGAAGGGCGTTCAGTTCCTGGGCGAGCCTTTCGAGAATCAAGGGAACCGGCTCGTCTTTTTTGCTGACGGGGACGGCAACATCCTGCATCTCATTGAGCGACAGAAACCACTTCCGTAGAGTTTCGAGTTGCTAAATCGGGTCTTCCGGGCGTTTCAATATCGGGACTTCCGGCTGCTATGGTTCGGCGCCTGCACCTCAAGCATCGGTACCTGGATGCAGGCCTTGGCCCAGAGCTGGCTGGTACTCAAACTATCCGGCTCGCCGTTCCTGCTGGGGCTTGATTCATTCCTCGGACAAATACCCATCTTTCTGTTTTCACTCATCGGCGGCGTGATCGCTGATCGGCTCGACCGCCGCTTTCTGCTGATCGGCTCTCAGATCGTTCAGCTTTCATGCGCGTTCCTTTTGGCTGGACTCTTTTACTTCAACGTAGTCCAGGTTTGGCACATCCTGTGCCTGTCGTTCGTCGTGGGAGTTGCGCAGGCGTTCGGAGGCCCCGCCTATCAAGCCCTGGTGCCGGCCCTTGTCGAGCCGAAGGACCTGGCGAACGCGATTGCACTCAACTCCATCCAGTTCAACCTTGCGCGCGTCATCGGTCCGATGCTTGGCGGAATCACGTTAGCTCAGCTTGGTCCGGTGTGGTGCTTCGGCTTGAATGGGGTGTCCTACATCGCCGTGATCATTTCGCTGCTGATGTTGAACAGACGGCCCACCATTGTCAGGACCAGCACAAGCATGCTGAGCAGCCTGAAGGAGGGCATCCGCTTCATTCAGGGTAAGGACGGCATGAAGGCCCTTATCATGCTGGCGTTTTTGATGACGCTGCTCGGCATTCCGTTAGTTACCTTCCTGCCAGTGGTCGCGCAGAACGTCTTTAAAGGTAATGCGGAGGTCTACACGCTGCTGCTTTCGATCTCTGGTGCAGGCGCGGTGCTTGGCGCGCTCGTTGTGGCAGGCTGGGGTTCCATCAGCAAGAAGGGACAGGTTGCGTTGATGACGTTGATCACCCTCGGTGTGCTCACCGCGTTATTTGGTGCGTCTCGTAACATCGTATTGAGTTGTATTCTCCTGTTTCTCGCGGGCGCCGCACTCATTGCCTGTTTCGCCATGATCAGCTCACTGGTCCAACTCATCACACCTGACGAGATGCGTGGTCGCGTGATGAGTGTTTATAACGTCGCGTTTCGTGGCGGTATGCCGATCGGAAGTCTTATCGCGGGTACGTTCATCCCGAAGATCACCGTTTCATGGGTCCTGGCGCTAAACGGCATTGCACTGGTGTTCGTCTCGGTGTATTTCCTCTTAGTACAACGACGAGTAGCGAAACTATAAATATGCGCGTTGCTGTAGCTTTGCTGTTCTTAAATCTCTCCTATGGTGCGAGCCTGGCTCCGCAGTTGCAATCAGCACGGGACCGTCAGGATCAGACAGAGTTAACAAAGCTGGCGCAAGCCAGGGCTGCCGAAGCTGCACAGAAAACCAGTGATCCATCGATCTTGATCGCGCACGCAGTGGCCGAGTCGACGCTTGCGGAAGTGGCATTGGAGTTGAAGGACAAGCCAACGGCCGCCGCTGCGGCCGAACGCGGGATAGCGTCGGCGGAAAGGGCAATCAGTCTCAAGCCGAATGTCGCCGAGTATTATCGAGTTCGGGGCACACTCTGCGGACAGATCATTCCTGCAAACGTTTTGAAGGGTCTCAAGTATGGGCGCTGCGCGCAGGAGTCGATCGAGAAGGCAGTGTCACTCGACCCCAAGTCTGCGGACGCTTACTTAAGTCGCGCGGTTGGAAACTATTACTTACCGGCGTCTTTTGGTGGTGGCCCGGAAGTCGCGCTGCAGGACGTCGACAAAGCCATTTCGCTTGATGAGAAATTAGCCGAAGCTTACCTTTGGAAAGGCCTCATCTTGCGGAAGGCGGGGCGCAATGGGGAAGCCAGAGCCGCCCTTACG
>DASQVJ010000236.1:0-9796 GCA_035640835.1 Bryobacteraceae bacterium | reverse complement strand
AGTCATCGACGACTTCGCAAAAGGCGGTGTCAACGGTGTCCACGGGCTGCTGACGGGCGACATCAACCGCGATGGCACGCTTGACCTGATCGGCAATAGCGCGCAGCCGAATGGCTCGTTCCCGAACTCTCTCGCCTGGTGGGACGGCAAGACCTTCGAGCGCCATATTTTCGCCAAAAACGACGCGCCCGGTCTGTCCCACTACTTCGGCTTTGGCGACGTCAACGGCGATGGCCGCGGCGACATAGCCGTCGGCGCCAAGATCGAGCCCGATGGCAACTATTTCGCCTGGTGGGAGCAGCCCGGCGATGCCGCCAAGCCCTGGACGAAGCACGTCATCAACGCCCAACAACCGGGCGCGACAAACATCGCCATTGTCGATGTGAACAAAGACGGCAAGATGGACTTTCTGGCGACACGCGGGCACGGACGAGGCCTCGTCTGGTTCGAAGCTCCGAACTGGACGCCGCATTCGATCAACGACACCATCATCGGCCCGCATGCTCTCGCAACCGGCGACATCGATAAAGACGGCGACATTGACGCCGTCACCTGCGCCAAAGACTCCTTGCTGGCGGCATGGTTTGAAAACGATGGTAAGGGCGGCTTCACCACACACCCGATCTACGAAGTGCAGTCCTGCTATGACATCCGCCTCGTCGACATCGACAAGGATGGCAAGCTGGACGTACTCGTAGCCGGACGCGAGACCGGCGACGTTGTCTGGTATCGCAATCAGCTTAAGGGCAAATAGACGCGAACGCGATCGCCTGTTCCGGCGTGAGATTCGTGCTCTGATCCCGCGCCGCAGCAGTCGCGAGCTCATCGCAGCGATTGTTGTCCTCGTGGTTAGCGTGTCCCTTGGTCCACGTCCAGGTAGTCTTGTGCTTCGCGTTCAGCGCGTCCAGCTGCTGCCACAAATCCTGATTCACCACCGGAGCCTTCGAGGCTGTCTTCCATCCTCGCTTCTTCCAGTTGTGGATCCAGGTGGTGATGCCGTTCTTCAGGTACTCCGAATCCGTGATGACCTCGACCTCACAAGCTTCGTTCAGAAGCTGCAACCCGCGAATGGCCGCGGTAAGCTCCATGCGATTGTTGGTCGTGTGCGGCTCCGACCCATAAGCCTCTTTCTTGTGCTTCCCGTAGCGCAAAATGCAGGCCCAGCCACCCGGCCCGGGATTGCCCAGGCAGGCACCGTCAGTAATCAGTTGAACTTTTTTCATCAGGCAGGAACAGCCTCGAGTTCTTTCATGAAGAACCGCTCGACGCATTCCAGGATTTCAACGGAATCCTTCTTCGAGTAAATCTCGGCGCGCAGCTTCGATCCGCCACGGACACCGTGCGTAAAGTACGTCGCAAACTGCTTCATCTTGCCGACGGCATCCGGCTCCCCGCGATCGTGCAGCATCCCGTAGTAGCGCTGCATGATTTCATACCGATCACGTTCCGAAGGCTCCCACCACGAACCCGTCTGCACATACTCGGCGATCTGCCGGAAAATCCACGGGTTCGAAGCCGCCGCGCGTCCCACCATCACAGCATCGCAGTTGGTGAATTCGAACATGCGCAGCGCATCGCGTGGCGTGGTGATGTCGCCGTTGCCGATCACCGGAATGTTCACCGACGCCTTTGCCTCGGCGATCCGCGTCCAATCCGCCTTGCCCGAATAGCCCTGCTCGCGAGTCCTCGGATGCAACGCGACGGCAGCCAGGCCACAGTCCTCCGCGAGCTTCGCCATCTGCACAAATACGAGTTCCTGATCGTTCCAACCGGCCCGAAACTTACACGTCAGCGGGATACTGATCGACTTGCGCACGCTCTTCAAGATCGTCTCTACCAACGGCAAATCGCGCAGCAACCCCGACCCGCCATTGCACTTGACGACCTTGTTCACCGGACATCCGAAGTTGATGTCGATAATGTCGAAGCCGATCTCCTCGCAGATCGCAGCCGCTTCGCCCAGCACCTCCGGATCCGACCCGAACAGCTGCGCCGAAATCGGATGCTCGTGCGGCTCAAACTCCAGGTACTTCATCGTGCGGCCCGGCTTGCGCTTAAAGGCGCCTTTCACGATTCCGTGCGAGCTCGTAAACTCCGTCATCAGCAGCCCGCACCCGCCTTGCGCTCGAATCAACTGGCGAAACACTGTATCGGTAACTCCCGCCATAGGAGCCAAAACAGTTGCCGGAGCGATCTCTACACCCCCGATACGGAATCCGGCTGGAATTTGCTGCATATTTTTTGATTGTAGCGTCGGCTTACAATTAAGCCGATAGCCGAAGAAACCGCAAACGGTCAGCAGACGTTTTGATAGTGAGAGGCTCAGATCGATGAAACCGGTACTAACATTCGTCCTCGGCGCCGTCCTGGCAAGCGGTGTCGTGTACTACCTGGTCGAATCCCGAGACAACGCGCCAGTAGAGAGTGCAAGCACCCCCACGCAGTCCTCTACACCGGTTCGTGTGGTCGATAACCCGGCAGTTGCACCCGCGCCGGGAGAGACTCAGAAGCCCTCTGCAATGCCAGCTCGTCGTGAGCCCGCGAAGCCTGCAAAGAACGCGAAAAATGCGAAGCAAGAGGCTGCTCCACCGCAGCCCGCAGCGACCACGCCGCCTCCGCAAACAGCTCCGACTCAAACGGCACGAAACCAGGATCCCGCGACGAGCCCGTTCACGCCCCAGCCTGCCTATCGCGATGCGGAGCCCGCCAAACCCGCACCTCGTCAGCCCCGCAGCGTGACGATTCCGGCCGGCACGATTGTTACCGTGCGCTTGGATGAAGAGCTCGACTCGAACAAGAACTCGAACGGCGATCAGTTCCGCGCCACGCTCGATCAGCCCCTCGTCGTCAACGGTCTGGTTCTCGCCGAGCGCGGTGCCCAGGCAAGGGGCCGGGTCACCGACGTCGACCGAGGCGGGCGTGTAAGTGGCAAAGCCACCATGAGCGTCGTCCTGACACAAGTGACCAGCTCAGACGGCCAGAACATTAATTTTTCGACAGAGAACTTCACCCGCATCGCCGATTCGGGTGTGAAAGGCGACGCCGCGAAGATTGGTGGAGCCGCGGCTGTTGGAGCCCTCATCGGAGCAGTCGCAGGTGGCGGTAAGGGCGCGGCAATCGGTGCGGGAGTCGGCGGCGCTGCAGGTACCGGCGGCGTAATGGCGACCCGCGGCAAAGCGGCTCAATTGCCGCTCGAAACCAAGATCAGTTTCAAGACCGCCGCTCCGGTCAGCGTGACTGAGCGGCTCCGCAACTAAAGGCCCCTAACTCACACGGGGTTCCGCAGAACGCTCAGCCGCGGAATCCCGAATCCTCCTTGAACTTTTCCAGCGTGTTGTAAACAATCGGGCAGTAGCAAGCTCGATCCTTGAACTCCCACATCCGGCTCTGTAACGATCCCTCCCCGCGCAGCAAGTGCGGAAAATACTCGCAGTTGTGCGGGCGAGCTTCGTACACCGTACAGGTGGTTTCTTCCAGGAAGATGCATCCCTCTTCGGAGCGCTTCAGAATCAAACCCTCGTCTTCGGTTTCCTCCGTGTAATCACGAATGAATACGCCGGGCTTCACTCCTAGAAACTTCGCGAGCTTGGGTATATCTCGCTCGTTGAGCCGTACGGTTGCCTCGCGGCAACAATTGGCACAGACAGTGCAGTCGATTGAGTCCTCCACCTGCTGCGCAATCCGGCGGAACTGGCGCTCGACGAAATTATGACTTTTTAAGAATCGGCGAAAGCGTTCGTTTTCGTCACGCTTATTTTCACCGAGCCGCCGAATCTGCACGAGATCGGTGATCATGGACACAGGGTAACAGGTAAAGGCGTCCATTCATCATGGCAGATCAACTCTTTCTGTCGTATCGGCTTCGCAACTTCGGCGAGACCAATATGCTCCGTCATCTCGAGACTGCTCTTCGCAGCTTTCCATTCTCTAAGCTCGCCGAGTCCGGCATCTGGATTCGCGTCCAGCCGATCAACTGGAACGAGCCAACGATTCTAGAGCAGGTGTTTCCGAACGACGCCACGGTCGACGATCTTCTTTCGGCGGTCCGTGACGTCTCACTGACCGATTCGGCCGTCCAGGTGGAGGGTCATTGGGACCTGTGGCAATTCGACGGAGGTGATTGGTCTCTCAAGCCTTCCCGCATTGCGTTCATGGCCTTTGGGCCCGACTTCGAGGACGAGCATGAGGACCACATCCGCGTGGATCTTGGTGTGGACGCCCTCTATTTGCCTCTAGGTGAGGCCGACAACGAGCAGCCCATGGTCCAGGCAAACATACGCAGTGTCCTTCAGCTTGCTTCGGAACTCGACCGAGTCTTGAACCCGGCGAGCCGCCGCCTTTGGACCGAGTCGGGCGAGAACTTCGCCGAGCGACTCGCGAACATCGTGCTCAATAACCCGAGTGGTTCGGCGACCTAGTCAGCTGTTCACCAGCCTGTCGATTGCTTCGGTCAGCATTTTGGGCAGGAACGGCTTCTGCAGTGTCGCGAACCGCGACCGGACGTCCTCCGGGATGTTGTGGACGTCGAAGGGGTAACCACTGCAGAGCAGAACCCGAAGCGTGCCATTCAGACGCGCCGCTTGCAGCCCAAGCTGATCCCCGCTCATGTCCGGCATCGTGAGATCGGCCACCAGCACCTGAAACTCGTCGCTCCGCGTACGCAAAGTAGCCAGGGCATTGGAGGCGTTCGAGAATGGCTCAACCGTGTAGCCGACCTTCGATAGGAACGCTTGCATCAGGTTCAATAACGGTGCTTCATCATCTACAACCATGATTCGAACCTTATCGGCAGCCATTCGATCGTTATTTGTTCCTTTCCTTTACCAGCGGGGCAACGGAAGCTCGCTCGGAGTGTATGCCAAACCGATGCTTGCCGTATAGGCAGTACGAGAACTGCCCCGCGTAATTGAAAATGTGCGCGCGTCAATCTGCGAAGTGAAGTTCACATGCGGCCGTATGACGTAATTGAAGCCCATTCCGCCTTGCCACGAAGTGAATCGGCCGAAGTTCGTTTGGACGAGGCTCGTATACGACGTGCGTCCGCCATTGAAGCTGAACGACGCCTTGCGAGGCAAACTCGTCGAGCAGCCAACGCTCTCGGTGTTGGTGCGAGAGGTGAGGAAGAGACCGTTTCCTGGCGCCACAGTGTAGTTGAAGGCCACGGTACAGGCTGTCCGTCGCGACACTCGATATCCGGCAGAGAGGGAAAGGTAAGGTGCGTAGTTGATGCGATACACGGCCTGCACACCTGTCCTCACGCCGAGAATCTCCGCGACTTCCGGATCCAAAGTCACTTGAGCCGCGCCGAGAGTCTCGACTCTCGTCACACCGGCAAAAGCGTCGACGGACCACTCGCGCGTAAGGCGCTTGCTGTACGTGGCGGCTATGCTGTGCAAATCGGAGGCGCCGAACGCCCGCGGAAACGAGTAGTGCCAGTAGTTGTAAAGGATGCCGATTGTGGTTCTCGGTGCGGGAATGTAGTTATATGAGGCGCCGGCACCATAACCATTGGTTCCGAAGAGTGACCTTTGTGCACGCCGCGCCATGTACCCTGAACCATAAAAGCTGAACGACGTTCGCGCCGAGCGTTGGTACGTGACTGCTGCATTCCCCTGAAGGGCGTAGACACGATTGTTGAAGATATCGTTTAAAGGAAGTCCCGTCAGATCCGTGCGTGTGAACGATGGAGCAATGAAACCGCCGACGGCACGATTCGAGGTCAGACCGGAAGTCGAAAGCTGATAAATCCAACGTCTTGATGGCTGCGAAGACCAGTAGATCGCAAGTGCCTGATCGGTACCGCTGACATTGCTCGCAGCGCTCCGGCTGTACTTTCGGTAGTCGCCACGCCAGTCCACGCCTAAAACCGATCGCGACCAAGTCCTGGACCCGCTTAACCCACCTTCTACAGACCCGCCGTAGAGGCTCAAATTCTGAATGCGGCCCTGTTGGTCTACAACTACTGGAGCCAGCCCCTTCGAGTAGTTACCCAGCACGGCTCCGTAGAACGTGAATTCGACTGGCATGCCACCGCGTTGCCCGGGACGGTCACCCCCACGGTTCAACGCCGATCCCCCTCCAAGCGCGCCGAACTGCGCCTCGACTGTCACTGGATGAATAAAAGCTAATGCGAAGCCCGCCACAGCAAGGGGATTAACAAGTCTCAAGAGGAATGTTTTGAGCTTCGTCATGTGCGGCTAATCGTCAGAACTGGAAATTTCCAGTAGTACTGACCTGACCCTTTAGTCTCCCTTGCGTGGCCCGCGCTGTCAAGAACTACGGGAACCGCGGCGCGCACGTTACCGTCAGAGGATGAAGAAGTTATGAAATTCAGACCAGCGCTGTCTCTCGTGTTTATGGCTTCTTTTACCAACGCTTTCTCGGAAATTCCTGTACGGCGTGTCACGCTGTTCAAGCACGGAGTTGGTTTCTTCGAACGTTCCGGCGAATTGAAGGCTGGTGAGACGGCGCGGCTGGACTTCAAAGCCGACGAAATGAACGATGTCCTCAAGTCGCTCATCGTCGCCGAGACCAACGGAGCTCGCGTGAGTGGGCTTCGCTACGATTCAAGCGATCCTCTTGACCGGCGGCTTGCGGAGTTTCCTTTCACTCTTGAAGGAGTGCCTTCGCTGTCTGCTTTTCTCACTCAATTGAAAGGTGAAAACATTGAGGTGGTACTGGGCAACGAAACAGTAAGAGGGGCGATTGTTACCGCACGACTCGTGCCGTCCGCTGAAAAAGGACCCGAGCGCGAACTGCTGGTCGTCATGACGGACGCGGGTGATCTCCGCACCATCGACCTGATGACCGCCTCGTCCGTGCGGTTTCCCGATCCCGCCCTGCAGGCTCGATTCCGCGACTACCTCCAAACCGTTGCTTCAGGCCGCAGTCGTGAGAAGCGCTCGGTGTACGTCGACTCGCTCTCGGATCGTGCTCGCAACGTCGCAGTCTCTTACATGCTGCCCTCGCCCGTGTGGAAGAGCAGTTATCGATTGCTGCTCCGCGAAGGCTCCGGGAACGCGGCTGCGAGCACTTCCATCGAAGGCTGGGCCATTGTCGACAACACGACGAGCGACGATTGGGACAACATCACCCTGTCGCTCGTGTCCGGCCGCCCCATCAGCTTCATCAGCCGGCTCTATGAGCCGAAATACATCACACGTCCGGGTGCGGAGCTGCCAGAAGAGAGGGCTCAAGGTCCCGTGCTGCATGAAGGGGCCGTGCAACAGGAGGCTGCTGCCAGAGGTGGCGTGATTGGAGGCATGATCGGTGCCGTTCCCTCTGCGGCGCCACCACCGCCGCCTCGCGCGTCGGAGAGACCCAGGATGTCGAAGGACTCTGCAGCGGAGATGATGATGGTGGAGACAGCGCGCGATGAAGCCTTCATGAAGGCTTCGAGTTCCATTGAGGCAATGGCGACCGGCGGTAATGTCGGCGAGCTCTTCGAGTACCGCTTCTCGCAACCAGTGGTCGTTAAGAAAGGTCAATCTGCGATGATCCCCTTCCTGCAAGGCCAGATCGACGCCCGCAAGCTGCTCATCTACACAAGCGCGAATCCCAATCACCCGATGAATGCCGCCGAGATCGTCAACAACACAGGAAAGACACTCGACGGCGGGCCCATCACCGTGTTCGACGCTGAAAGCTATGCCGGTGAAGGCCTCATCGAGACGCTAAGGGCGGGCGACAAGCGGCTGATCAGCTATGCAGTGGACCTCGGCACGCGTGTCGGAACCATCTACGGTAGCGAGAGCGCGGTTGTCCGGGAGATCAAGGCAAATCGGGGGATTCTCACCATTCGGCAAGCTGCCCGCGAAATCCGCTCCTACAATGTTAAAAATGTCGACTCGAAAGCCAAGCGTCTGTTGATCGAACATCCGGTTCGCCCGCAATACAAGCTGGTCGACGTGAAGCCGGTCGAGACCACCGCCAACATGCATCGCTTCGAAGTGAAGCTCGCCCCGAACTCGGAGGTCAAGTTCCCTGTCACGGAGGAGAGAGAGTTCGACAACACTGTTGCTTTGGCGAATGTGACGCCCGAAGGGATCGTCAGCTATAGCCAGAACAAGACGATTTCCGCCGAAGGGCGCAAACAGCTCGAACAGGCCGCACAGTTCAAGCGGCAGATTGCCGACAGCGAGCGGGAAATGCGTGAGCTCGATGAGCAGATCAACGCTCTGTTCCGCGATCAGGAACGGCTGCGCCAGAACATACAGGGGCTCAACAGCGTGAGCGGACAACAGGAGCAGGTCCGCAAGTACGCTCAGGCGCTCGCCTCGCAGGAGGCTCAGTTGGCGGATTTGCGAGACCGCCGAACTCAAGCCGAACAGGCCCGTACGAAAGGCCAAGCCGCACTCAACACGCTACTCGAAAGCCTGTCTTTTTAGTGACAAACCGCCGGTCTGGCCTCGAAACCGCCATGCTAAACTCGACGTCATATGCGCAGGGACCGGTGTGGTCCCTCGCCGATTTTCATGAGACGACTGATCTTTTGGGAATGGCCGCGGACGAGCTGGCAGTACGACCTGATCGTGGTCGGCATTCTGGCGTTTATCTTCCTGACTCCGCGTACGTTCTTCCGGGATCAGCCGAAAGCTAGCGATTTGGTGCGCCTGCCGGCGCAGGTCGCGGGCACGAGCGTCTTTTGGATCGACGGCAATCTGCTGGACTCGCTGCCTGAAAATCAGCGTGCCCGCAGGGTTGAATCCCTGTTGCGTTCACGATTCGGTCGCACCACGACCGTAGTCCACCTCGAGCCTGTTCCGGAATCCGATTCGAATATGGATCTGAAGGGTTACGTGGCGCATACCAAGCCGTAAGTTTCTAGACACAACTGAAATGCGCTCTACTCGCCTGCTTACAATGCTATCCGTCTGCCTCATATCGATGGCGGCAGACACCGGGGAAACCGACGTCCTTGCCAAAATGGATGCCGCAGCGCCCTCTTTCCGCGGTCTCACCGCCGACATCTCCGCTATTTCCTACACCAAAGTGATCGACGACAAGACGGAGGAATCGGGCACGATCTCACTGCTCAAGACCAAGCCTAAAGAGTTGCAGGTCCTGATCCAGTTCACCAAGCCCGACGCGCGCTCAGTTGCATTCCGCGGACGAAAGGCAGAAATCTATTACCCGAAGATTAAAACGGTTCAAGAATACGATCTCGGGCGAAGCGGGCTGATCGAGCAGTTTCTCTTGCTTGGATTTGGTACCTCGGGCAAGGAATTGGCATCTGCATATCAGGTAAAGCTGGTGGGCGCCGAAAAAATCGGCAATCAGGAGGCTTGGCATCTTGAGTTGTTCCCCAAGAGTGCCGATCTTAAGAAGAGCCTGAGTAAGCTGGAGCTGTGGATCTCGGAGGATGGCGCCTACGCAGTCCAGCAGAAGGTGACCCAACCTTCCGGCGATTACCGCGTGTTTACATATCGGAATGTCAAACTCAATCCGAAACTTAGCCCGAATGACCTCGCTCTCAAGCTTCCGTCAGGTGTGAAGCGAGAATTCCCTCAAAAGTGACCGTTAAAGAACTTCCAGTCCTCGAGCAGATTACCGCGCCGCCGATGAGCGGCCCGAAGAAACCGAGATTGGGGTTCATTGACTGGACCCGCGGCCTCGCAGCCTCCATCATGCTTCAGGGTCACGTATTTCACTCGTTTGCGAAACCCGAGCTGCGCGAGTCCTCCCCGTACATCGTTTCTCAGTTCATCGGCGGGATCACTCCGGCGATCTTTCTGTTCCTGACGGGCATAACGCTCGCCTTCCTTCTCGATGGCCTGGAGCGCAAGCGCCTGGAAGG
>DASQVJ010000235.1:0-3804 GCA_035640835.1 Bryobacteraceae bacterium | reverse complement strand
TATTCGGTATCGGGCTGCAGGTTGAGGATGCTGCCGGCGAAACCGTCGGGAACCGTGTAATCCAGGTTCTCGCGGCGGCGAAACACCTTCTCGCCACCGATGCGCACCAGAGGTAACGCGGGCCGCCAGGAAGGCTCGCCGACTTTGCGGTATTCCGCGGACACCGTCGCATTCCGGTTGGTATCGCCTGAGATGGACCACTCGAAGCCCAGGTTCAGAAGCGTCGGATGTTCAACGACAAACTTGCCCGCCTCCGTCGCGGTTTGAGCGCAGGCGCAGGCTGCTGCAAAACAGAGCAGGCCGATCGGTCTGAGGATCATAGATGGGGGGATTATATCCCCGATGCCTAAACTGCCGTCTTTGAAACCCTAGGTCCGGGATGGTGATTGTGCTGGTAAGCTAATCGGCACACGATCTCGATTCAAGGAGCAAGGAAATGGCACTTCAACTTGGCGATACGGCACCGAACTTTCAAGCTATGACCACAGAGGGTCCCATAGACTTCTACGAGTGGATGGGCGACAGTTGGGCTGTCCTGTTCTCGCACCCCAAGGACTTCACGCCCGTTTGCACCACGGAGCTCGGCGAAATGGCGCGCTTGAAGCCGGAGTTCGATAAGCGCAATGTGAAGGTGATCGGGTTGAGCGTCGATCCGGTCGAATCGCACAAAGGATGGGCCGGGGATATCGAAGAGACACAGGGTCATCAAGTGAACTTTCCGATGATCGCCGATGCCGATCGCAAGGTTTCAGACCTCTACGGCATGATCCATCCCAATGCTTCGGACACATTCACTGTGCGATCCGTTTTCGTGATCGGGCCCGACAAGAAGATCAAGCTGACCATCACGTATCCGGCGAGCACGGGCCGGAACTTCCTCGAGATTCTGCGCGTCATCGACTCGCTTCAGTTGACGGCCCAGTACAGCGTTGCAACACCTGTGAACTGGAAAGATGGTGACGACTGCATCATCGTACCGGCAGTGAACGACGAGCAGGCAAAGGAGAAATTTCCGGGCGGCTGGAAAACGTTGAAGCCCTATCTCCGGCTGGTCCCGCAACCGAATAAGCCGACTACTCAGGCGAATGTCGAAACCAAGTAAGCGCGTTCGATATCACCGCATGGTGGCCAAGGTAGCAACGAAATAGGCCGGTCCCTTGGTGAGGAACCGGCCTTTGAGGACCACTGAAGCAGCGGCTCTTAGAAGATAAAACGTGCCGCGAGTTGGATGAAGCGGGAGTTCTGGCCCACCACGTTGTACTGACCGAAATCAGGCGCTGCGATGTTTCGCTGAATCTCCTGGAATGAGGTGTTGTTGAACACGTTGTAGAACTCGCCGCGAATCTGGAAGCGAACGCTTTCCGTTACGCTGAAGTTCTTGTAGACGTTCCAGTCGAAGTTGCGCTCACCGTTCAGGCGAAGCACGTTTCGACCCATGTTGCCGAAGTTCCCAAGCAGAGGCTGCGACAATCCAAGAGAAGCAGCGTAAGCCGAGACGTTCTGCACCTGCCCGGTCGTCAGACCGAAGGGAGCTCCCGCCGAACCTGCAGCTCGCGGATCCCAGTTCGTAATGGGGCCGGCAACATTCGGACGAACTTGCGTGCCGCCGCCGATGACCGTCAGCGGACTTAAGCTGCGGCGACTACCGGCATCAAGCGTAACCGGGAAGCCCGACCGAAAGCTCGTGATCCCCGCAAAGCCCCAGTTGCCCACCAGATTCTTCACAGCCCAATTGCTCGAACCTCGGAACCACTGAGGCTCCCACTGATGGGTGATCACAAAGCGGTGATTCAGGTCGAATTGGGACGGGCCTCGATTGTCGCGATTGTTCAAAGGATTCTGCTGATTGCTGGAATCGTTGATCAGAACGCCGAGCGCGTCGGATCCGTCGTCGATTGACTTGGCCCAAGTGTAATTCGCATTCAGAAACAAGCTGGCCCCGATGCGGCGTTGCGCCTCGAGTTGAAAGGCGTGGTAGTTCGAGTTAGCCGAGTTGTCCAGAAGCACGATCGCGTTGTAGCGCGGATCGATACGGTTGCTGCGAGCCGTCAGACCGCCATTCTGCGCGGCTTGGGCTGCGGTGAACTGGCTTAGGCGCGCCGTTTCGTCTTCGATGCTTGTGGCGGGAGCTGGCGGATTCGCGATCAGGTTCAGGTCGCGCGAGCGAAGCAGGTAATTGCCCTTCGTGCCGACATAACTCGCTTTGAAAACGATGCCGAACTGTTCACGCTGCACACCCATGTTCCACTGGTGAATTTGAGGGTTTCGCAGACCGACATTGATCGCGGGCGAAATGGCGCCAAAGTTCAGGGCTGTGGTTGACAAGTTGCCCACTTGGGCAGCAGTCTCGCGCTGTAAAGTAGCCGTGCCTGCAACGAAGTTCGCAAGCGAGTTCCCGCCTGTGAAGTTCGCCTGACCGGTGAGTGTGCCCGTGATGATGAACGGGGGCAGGAAACGCTGGTTGGTGATCGGATTCAGGAAGATGAAGTCGTAGGCGACGCCGTAGCCTCCGCGAAGCACAGTCTTGCCGTCCGAGCCGAGGTTGTACGCGAAGCCAATGCGCGGAGCCCAGTTCGTATTGCTCTTGAACGAGGGGTTTCCGGTTTCCAGCAGGCCGAACGGACCGGCGCCGGCTGCTCCGAACGCCGTATTGTTATTCAGATACAGGTTCGAAATTGTGCCGTTCACTTCCGTCGGACCGCCGGCCCACTCCATGCGGACTCCCAGGTTCAAGGTCAACTTCGACGTCACTCGGAAATCATCCTGGAAAAACGCGAAGAAGTTCTTGACGCGATTCTGGCGGACCGAATTACCGAAGCGCTGTTGAATTTGAAGCGGACGTCCCTGCTGGAAGTCGGCAAAATTCGCAAACGTGATAAGCGGCCGCTGCAGGGCATCGAAGATACTGTCCGCCTGCAGATAGTAGAACTCGCCGCCCGTCTTGAAGTTGTGCCGGCCAACGATAAACGACACGTTCTCGTTGAACTGATAGGTGCGCTGCTCGCGACCTTGTGGAAGTCCTTCCCAAACACCAAACGAATTAACCGAGGAGTCGGAAAACGCGATTCGTGGCCCAAGTGGATAAGGCGTGTCGATCGGGAATCCAGGCTTGCTCTCGCCAAAGCCAAAGCGGAACTCATTCACTAGGGAAGCCCCGAACACCCTGGTGTACGCGGCTGTAGCCTGGCGCGGGACGTTGGTGCTGGTCGCGCCAAATCCGGGAAGGTTGGTGCCGACGAACGTATTACCTGAGCTCGCCGTATTGCTCTTTGGCACCGCGCTGTATCGAAGCCAAACCGTATCTTTGCTGGTCAGGTTGAAATCGCCGCGGATTGCCCACTGACGAAAGTCCGTACCATTCGGAGCCGCTGTCGTGATCTGACCAGTTGCAGAAGTCGGGAGTTGATATTGCTGCATCAGGGCACGAGCTGTCGGATCCGTCACACCAGCCGCCTGCTCCGGCGTGGGTACGCGCGCAATACGAGTCGCGCCGGCGCCGCGTTGCCGAAGTTCCTGATAGTCGTGGAAGAAGAAGACCTTGTTGCGACCGTCGAACAACTTGGGAATGTAAACCGGTCCGCCGACAACCCAACCAAATTCGTTACGGCGCTTGATCGCGGGTTTGCCGGTCGTATCGAAGAACGGGCGAGCGTCGAGTTTATCGTTTTGGAAGTATTCGAACGCTTCGCCGTGCAGGTCGTTGGTTCCGTTCTTGGTGATGTACAGGACCTGCGACGAAGCGTTGCGGCCGTACTCCGCGCTGAAGTTGTTCGTGATGACCTTAACTTCCTTGATGGAGCTGAA
>DASQVJ010000234.1:0-3283 GCA_035640835.1 Bryobacteraceae bacterium | reverse complement strand
CTCCCTACCCGGTGGCGATCTATGGAGAGTTGAGTGCGACGAGCGCAGCTGCTCACGGGGCAGTCGGAGCCATCATCAATGGTGGCACTCGCGATTGCAGTTTCTTGAATGCTATGCAATTTCCGGTTTTCACGCGTTATCGTACGCCCATTGAGGCCTTTGGCCGATGGCAATTACTTGAATACCAGGTTCCTGTCAGACTGGACGGGGAAACTCGCACGGACGTGATCGTGAACCCGGGTGATTTCATCTTCGGAGATTTCGATGGTTTGCTGGTGATTCCAAAGGAACTCACGATGCCTGTACTGACCGAATGTGAGCGCATTGTGGGTATCGAGAATGACGCTCGAGCGGAGTTCGCACGCGGCGAAGATCCGGTTGCGGTCTTCGAAAAGCACAAGCGGCTGTGATGCTGAATGATTCGGAAGGACCATGATTAGCTATTCTCGTCGTGGCCCAAATACCTCGGGCATGCAGCTCGCCGAGCTCTTCTATCCGGGCGACACTGCCAAAATCCGCCTCGCCCGGCAAGTTGGCATTACTCACGCCTTCTACAGCGTTCCCACCGTTCTGGCTCGCGTTCCACGGTCAGAGTACGTCAGAGAACTCAAACGAGTGCAAGCGGAACCTAGAATCGGCGGACCTGATTTTCGCGGGCGTGGAAAGCCACCCCGTGCCTGCAGAGAAGATAAAGCTCGGCCTGCCTGGGCGTGATGAAGAGATCGAAAACTATTTTGCCGTGATTCGTGCTCTTGCCGAGATTGGCGTTCATCTAATTTGCTACAACTGGATGGCCGGATTGAGCTGGTATCGCACTCGGGTCGATCTACCTGGAAGAGGCAACGCGCTGCTCAGTGAGTTTGATTATCGAGCTGCTGAGAGTCAAGGTGTTACACAGTGGGGTACTGTCACGGAAGAGACAGTGTGGAGTAACCTGGAGTATTTCCTCGATGCGGTTATTCCAATTGCAGAAGCAAACGACGTGAAGTTGGCCCTTCACCGGATGATCCGCCAGTCTCGCCCCTACGTGGAATCGGTCGCATCTTAACAAGCGCAGACAGCTTCCGCCGTGTGTTGAATTTTCGGCGGAGCCCGGTGAACGGAATCACATTTTGTCAGGCGAATTTTAGTTTGATGGAAGAAAACATTGCGGCACTTGCAGATGAGTGGTGTAAGGAAAAGAAAATCTTCTTTGTTCATTTCCGGGATGTAAAAGGAAGTCGCAAGCACTTCATCGAAACGTTCCACGATAACGGTCCCACCGATCTAGCGGAAATGATGCGCGTGTACCACGCATGTGGCTTCGAAGGCCCAATTCGCCCGGATCACGCGCCTGCTCTGCATGGCGAAGCGAACGACCGACCCGGGTATTCGATGGGCGGTAAGATTCTCGCTGTTGGTTATATGAAAGGTGTCATGGACGCGGCTCGCATCCCGTATTACCGAAAAGAGTAAGACATCCGGCGCACGATCGTAGTACACGGCGACGATGGTTCGAGTTTCATAGCGATGCTGAAGATCAGCGCATGCGTCGGAATAGGCGCTCTTTTGCTTGTCTCACGTTAGTCCAACTACAGATTTAGGAGTGCTCGACCCGCCCCTTCGAGTGGACGCAAACCGAAGATACAAAGACCTAACGGCGTATTACTAATCCGTCGAAAGCGCCGCAGCCGATCCGATTCGGAGGCTTGGAACAACTTAAATGGCATGTAGCCGACTTTCTGTCCCGCGTGCATCAGCTGATACCACGCCATTACACTTCTTCATGGATCCCGATGCGATCAAACGATCCCTGGCGGGCAGCGGTCTGCGGAGCACTCCGCAGCGCTATGCTGTCATTGCGTTCTTGATGGGGCAAGCCGGGCATCCCACGGCGGCGCAGATCTTCGAAGCTGTTAACCGCCGAAGGTGTTAACCGCCTCGATCCGCGCTCTTCCAGGGCTACGGTTTATAACAATCTGCGCGACCTGGTGCAGGTTGGTTTGGTGCGTGAAGTGGTCAGGGAGGGCCGCGCGGCGCGATTGACGCGAAAGGCTGGCGGCATCACCACTTCATCTCCACCGCTGGGCAATGTCGAGGACGTGGACTGGTATGACGTGCCCGGGCCTGCCGCACAGCCTCGCTCGGCAAGCGGGTGCTTCGCGAATGCGAACTCATTTTCCGCGGGCTGTGCACTGAGTGCGCGCTCCGGCGCGCTTCCAGTAAGCGAACGATTCAAACCGGGAACATCGGAAGCTGATCCGCTCTTGCTTTCTTCATTTCCGATGTGAATAGCTGATCCTGGAAATCTGGCCTCGATAGAAGATGATCGCGATGTTGCAGAATAGGCGGTCTCCCAGCCGCTTCAGTGGTCCCGCACCGGCGCAGCTTCGCGGCCTGATCTCCTGAGCGCAGCGCGGGCCCTGCTCAACTGAATACCGAAGTTGAGCAGGGCCCTGACACTTACGTTGAACGGGCCTCCGGCCCCGCGTTGGCAAAGCAGTTAGACCGTCTGGACGATGTCGAAGCGATCGAGGTTCATCACCTTATGCCAAGCCTTTACGAAGTCTTTAACGAACTTCGGTTGTGAGTCCGAGGACGCATAAACTTCCGAGATTGCGCGCAACTGTGCGTTCGAGCCGAAGATGAGGTCGGCGCGTGTAGCCTGCCACCTTGGCTTGCCCGATTTCCGCTCGCTGCCTTCGAAAGTGTCCTTTGAATCGCTCGTCGCCTTCCATACATATTTCATGTCCAGAAGGTTGATGAAGAAATCGTTGGTCAGGGTCTCCGGGCGGTCAGTGAAGACACCAAACTTCGTGCGATCAAAATTGGTATTCAATACGCGCAGGCCGCCAATCAGCACCGTCATCTCCGGCGCAGTCAGCCGCATCTGTTGCGCCTTGTCGATCAGTGCCACCTCAGCCGGCTCAGAATCTTTGTACCCGTACGAACGGAAGCCGTCCACCTTGGGCTCGAGCGGCGCGAACGACTCAACATCCGTCTGCTCCTGCGAAGCGTCCGTCCGTCCCGGCGTGAAGGGAACCGTCACGTCAGTGCCGGCGTCCTTTGCCGCTTTCTCGATGGCTGCCCCACCCGCAAGCACGATCAGGTCCGCCAGCGAAATCTTCTTGCCTCCCGACGCGGAGTCGTTGAACTCGCTCTGGATCCTCTCGAGCGCTTTCAGGACGCGAGCCAACTGGGCCGGCTGGTTCACCTTCCAGTCTTTCTGCGGAGCGAGCCTGATTCGAGCGCCGTTGGCACCGCCGCGCTTATCCGATCCGCGAAAACTGGACGCTGAAGCCCA
>DASQVJ010000233.1:0-3164 GCA_035640835.1 Bryobacteraceae bacterium | reverse complement strand
GCGATCGCGGGGTCGGCAAACGCGATCTATGGCATCGCCGAGTACTGGAGCAAGCGTAAGGAAATCGCGGCGCTTGGCCGGGAGTTCTACATTTACTACGTGGCGAATCGGATCACAGGCTTTCAGAGTCACTGGATGACGTTCTCCGGGGTGGAGATGATTCTGCTGCTGTTCCTGTTGTCGTGGGCTCTGTTTGCGGCGGACTCATTGAAGGCGAGGTTGGCTCTGGGGGTCGCTGTCTTGTTGATTGGGACGGCTGTTTTGTTGAGCGATACACGAAGTGTCTGGCTGGCGACGGCGATCGGTGTTGTTTACCTGGTTGCTCGCAGCCAGCCGAAGCTGCTGTGGACGCTGCCGGTTATCGGTGTGCTCATCTTCTTTGCTGCGCCGGAGAATGTCCAGGAGCGAGTGCGATCCATTTGGCAGCCGAGTCAAGCTGATTCGAACTCGCACCGTCGTGCGGTGAACCTGATTGGCGTGGAGATGATCAGGAAGCATCCGTGGACGGGTGTCGGTCCGGGCCGGGTCGGGAAGGTTTATCGCCAATATATTCCGAGCAGTCTGCGGGGTCCTTTACCCGAGGGCTATTACGATCACCTCCACAGCATCTATGTGCACTATGCGGCGGAACGAGGCCTTATCACCGCGGCGGGTCTAGTCGCCTGGTTGTTGGGATCGTTGGTGGTTTTGCTGCGTGCGGCGAAGGGAACCGAGGGAGTCGCGGCGGGTTTGCTGCATGCTGGCGTCGCAGTCACGCTGGCTGTGATGGTGGAAGGTGCATTCGAGCTGAATCTCGGGGACTCGGAGGTGTTGCTTTTGTACCTGATCGTGCTGGCGCTGGGGTTTGTCGCGATGCGAGAGACGCATGAGCTTAAGCGGACGTGAGGTGTTGTTGGTGGGAGGCGCGAGCGGGCTTGGGTCGGCCACGACGAGGATGTTGGCCGAGGAAGGCGCGAAGCTCACAGTCACCTATCGAGCGAACAGAGAGCGTGCCGAGGAGTTCAGGTCCGTTGCCACTCTTGTACCGATGGATCTGCGGTCGGCCGATGATCGAGCGAGGGTTCTCGATCTGGTGCGTGACTTGTATGGCCTGGTGATTTTTGCCGGAGTTCCCGCCCGCGTTCGGAGGGTTGAAGAGCTCGAGGGAGTTACTCGCATTTCCTTTCAAGATAACTTTCTGGGGCCGATGCTGATGGCGCGCGAGGTGGCGGGATACTTGCGGGCGAACAGCATCGCAGGGGCGATTGTCTTGATCGCGAGCATGCAGGCGGTGCATCCATTTCCCGCATCGACGGCGTATTCGACGCAAAAGGCGGCGCTGGTTCATGCGGCGAAAGTGCTCGCGAAGGAGACTCGAGGGCCTTACTACATTCGGGTGAACGTGGTGTGTCCGGGCGTGACCGATGCGGGGATGGCGCAAGAGAGCATTGCCGCGGGTAAGTATGAGCGCTATCTCGAGGAACAGATCATCCCGAGGTATGGACAAGCGCAGGATGTGGCCCGCGCTGTCCGCTTCTTTCTCGAGCCCGATAATTACGTGACCGGGCAAGTGCTCACGGTGGATGGCGGTTTAACTCTTTGAATTACTGTTCGTCGACGGTGACGCTGTTGAGCTTGTCGTTTTGCGCTATGGAATCGACCACGCTTTGACCTTCCTTCACCTTGCCAAAGACGGTGTGTTTGCCGTCAAGCCAAGGCGTCTCAACGTGGGTGATGAAGAACTGGCTGCCATTGGTGTTCGGACCTGCGTTGGCCATCGAGAGTGCTCCAACGCCGTGGCGATGCGGGTTGTTCCTGACCTCGTCCTCGAAGCGGTAACCAGGGCCGCCGCGACCCGTGCCTTCGGGGTCGCCGCCTTGGATCATGAAGTCGGCGATGACGCGGTGGAACTTGGTTCCGTCGTAGAAGCCGTCTCGCGCCAGGAATACGAAGTTATTGACGGTTTTCGGTGCATCCTTTGCGAACAACTCGCACACGATTTTGCCTTTGGAGGTGTCGAACGTAGCGGTGTACGTCTTGTTCGTGTCGATCGACATGGGAGGCGGAGCCGAATAGCTTTGTGGCATAGTCGCTTTTAGTGTACTCGCTGATTCATTTTCGTTTGGGTTGAAGTTGAGCGACTTCTGCTCTATCGAGCTCGCGCCAAGTGCCGATCTTCATAGTGCCGAGGCGTAACGGCCCGATGGAGGTGCGGACGAGCTTGCGTACACGACTGCCAACGGCCTCGAGCATGCGGCGGATCTGCCGATTGCGGCCTTCCGTGATGCTAATCTCGATTGTCGACTTCCCTGCCCCGGACTCGGCGATTCGGTGAACAATGGCGGGACGAGTAACACCATCGGTCAACTCGACGCCCTGTCGCAAGGCTTCAATCTGCTCGTCAGAGAGTGGTGTCGATGCCTTTACCAGGTAGGTTTTCGACACGTGTGAAACCGGATCAGTGATGTAGTCGGCGAACTCGGTATCGTTGGTCATGAGGAGGAGACCGCTAGTGTCCTGGTCCAGCCTACCGACGGGCACTAGCCAGTCTTCTGGCGGTAACAAATCATAAACAGTCGAGCGGCCCTCCGGGTCGCGAGCAGTGGTCAGATACCCTTTGGGCTTGTAAAGAACGATGTATCTCTTTTTCGCACTACGAAGAAGCTTTCCATCCAGCGTGACGCGATCCCTTTCGGCGTTTACCCAATGATCGGGTGTCTGGATTACTTTCCCATTTACTGCAACGCGTCCCGCTCCAATCCATTTGCGAGCTTCCGTCCGGGACCCAATACCGGCTCGGGAGATGACGCGGTCGAGTGTCTTGAGCTTTTCGCCGACAGGCGACTTTGCCGGGCCTTTGGCTTTCGCCATCACGCCCAGTTTACTGAGCCCGGTGTTCGAACATCTGAAGGTCGCCGTTGAACGTACCAGTATCCGGGCGATCCTCCACACTGTTGGTGCGGGGTGCTCGACAACTGCTCACGTTGAATGGGCCGAGCGGTCCCAGGCGCGGCTCTGCAATGGCCAACCTCGGACTGATCGAGGACGGGGCTGTCCTGATCGTGAATGGCGTAGTGGCGAGTGTCGGTCCATCACGGCGAGTTGAGAACCTTGCGGAGGCTCGCGGCGCGGCGGAGATCAATGCGACGGGTCGTGTGGTGATGCCCGGCTTCGTGGATGCGCGG
>DASQVJ010000232.1:0-15152 GCA_035640835.1 Bryobacteraceae bacterium | reverse complement strand
TTCGTACTTGCTCTCTACGACGAACATAAGCGCTTAAAGGAGAAAGATCCGGCGGCCGCAGCGCTGACGAACGTGCGTTGGACCGGCACCCTTCCCTATGCCGCCGTCGAAGTCTACGAGCGCCTCAAAGCGACCATGCGCTTCTACCGGGGTGTTCAGGCCGGAACGAACCCAGCGATGACGAATATGGCCGGACCGCCCAAGGAGCAGGTGCTCGAGTTCTTCGAGCGCGATATGGCCTTCTACGCGGGCTGGCTCGGTCACTACACGGGCGACGGCGCTAACCCAATGCACGACACCATCCACCACGATGGCTGGCAAGGCCCGAATCCGAAGGGCTATTCGACGGATCCTCGAGTGCATGGAAAGTTCGAGAGCTTGTACGTCGACAAGATCGAAGTCAAGCCGGACGACATCCGGAAGCGGCTCGGCCCTGCGAAACGGCTGGATGATCCATTCACAGCGATGCTCGCACACTTGAAAGAGGCAAACAGCAAGAACGAAGCACTCTATGTGCTCGAAAAACAAGGCGCACTCGATGACAAGGACAACCCGGAGGCTCGCGAGATGACGTACGAACGGCTCGCGGCCGGCTCACGGCTGTTGCGCGACCTTATCTACACGGCTTGGCTCGAAAGCGCCTCGCGCCCAGCTCCGCTTACTCCGGAGAACAATCCGGTGAGCCAGAAGAATCCTCGCTACAATCCGGCGACCGGCTCAGCTCCGGCACATCGATAAAGCAGCTCGCTCCAGCCGATCCTGCTAACATGGTCGCTTCAGTATGACGAATTGGGATACCGTACTCAGTCCGATCTCCGACGTGGTTACGAATCAGATTCGTGTCGAAGTTCTATCCCGGCACTCACCCGAGAGATCGAAGCCAACGCAATCTGAGTGGATCTTCGAGTACACCATTCGTATCACGAACCGAAGCCTGCAAACCGTTCAGTTAGTGAGCCGGCATTGGATCATCACCGACGCCCTGAATCGTGTTCGCGAAGTACAGGGCCCGGGAGTTGTCGGGAAGCAGCCAGTCCTCGCACCGGGCGAGTCGTTTCAGTACTCGTCCTGGTGTTCCATCGAGACGCCGACGGGCATGATGCGTGGCACGTATCAGATCGTCGACGTCGAGGGCAAACAGTTTGACATCGAGATAGCGCCTTTCGCGCTGCGATCTCGCCAGACGATCCACTAACGCTGCCCACCGGCAGAAAAGCCAACGAGTACTTGGACCTGATCCTGCTTGGTTCGCAGACCGCCCGGATAATCGTCGGCACCCCAGCGCGTGTACCGCAGCCCGGGAGAAACGCGTAACGGCCCTATTTGCCGGTTAACTCCAAGGCCAAATGTCGCGCCATAAGCTGACGATGACACCAGCGCTTGCTGTTTCAATCGAAACGATGGTCCGCCGGACACAAAGATGTCCATCGCTCGTGTAGGCAATCGGAACTTCGATAGAACCGGGAACTCCCAGGTGACCGAGTCTGAAGTGAAGCGGAGCCGCTGACCAGTCGTATAAGTTGTGACGATGGAGAAGGGCGTCGGTTGATGCAGCGCATCGATCTCGAGTGACCAGCGCCTTGATAGGTAGAGTTCCAGCATTGCTCCCGCAACGAGGCGCCTCGGTCCGGACGAGAACTCAGATTTCTGCAGCACGGATCCGAAGACCCCATCGTATTGCTGCGTGAATTTTCCGAAGTAGCCGGTAAGGTTCACGCCGGCGACACCGCCCACCGAGATCCTCGAGCCGAGCGGTTTCCAGTCCGATTGGGGGCGTCGAGTCACTCGGACAAGCCACTCCACTTGGTTCGGCGCTGATATGGCCGTGTTGGGCAGACCACGATCCTTGGCCCACCTTGTGTACCGCAACCCCGGCGCAAAACCGATTCCACGCCAAGCAAGCTCGATGCCCGCTCCTGCGGCGACGCCAGTCTGCGACGGGTCGCTCGCATTTAGGTTTCCAGTCGTTCGAAACGATGGCCCCGCCTCTACGAACGTCTTGAACCCTGCCAGTTGCATGCGGTACTTCGCAAGAACCGGAAACTCCCAGGTCACCACAGGAGTCGGTGACGCGGAGACCAGCGTGCCATCACGCAACCTCGCCGCAGTTGTCATGTGCAGTTGCCGGAACAAACCGTCGACCTCCACCGACCAGCGTGGGTTGAGGTGATACTCGAGCATTGCACCAACCAGGTAATCCCGAGACTCGGAGAAGAAGCCGGTCGATGCAAACGGGGACGTGTAGCCCGGCACGACAGGCTCAGGAGTGAATCGCTCCTTGAACGCATGCGTCAGGCTGCCGCCTCCGATAACACCGATCGACAGCTTCTGCCCGAACAGGGGACACGTAATCGCAAGCAGGCAAAGATGGTATGGAAGCTTTGCGAAATGCACCGGTCGCCCTTATGCATTTCGAACGCCAGCGAGAAAACAATGGGAGTTTGCCGACTTGGACCATTCTTCGTGTGCGACAGTGTCACGCCTGTTGACATCCGTTCTATAGTGCAAGTTAGGACCATGTGCAGAAGCATCAAGACACTCCGAAGGCCTGATGACCTGGCGACTCCGGAAGAGACGAGAGCCGCGGCGCTGCAGTTCGTTCGCAAGATCTCCGGATTTCACAAGCCGTCGAAGGCGAATCAGGAGGCATTCGAGCGTGCAGTGCAAGAGATCAGCGACGCGTCCGCTCGCCTGCTGCAAACCATTCGCGTTTCACCCAGAACTGCGGTCTCGGGTGATGCAGAATTGGCGGAGACAGCCGCGGTTCCCGTTTTGAAAGGTTAGAGAAAGGGCACTGGTTTGGGATGATCCGGCAGGAGTACTCGGATCACATTCACACCGGTCGCGACGTCAGATAGGTCGATCGCCCAAGGCTCTATACCCTCGCTAGCCAGCGCAGCGACCAGCTCGGCTAAGTTCAATCCGCGTGACGAGCATTTGTTCGAAACGCACGTCGGGCGCAGGAAAATTTGCGTGTTGAGATCACTCTCGCGAATCCACCGGGCGCGACTCTTCGTAATCGTCCTGTTTTGTGTGTCCCAGAAGAGAAACTGCATCAGCTCGAGCGCGGACTTTTCTGCGGCTTTGAGTGCATCCGTGTGTCCGGCTGCACCCAGGTAGATCTGCTTGCCCGAGGCGTTTGGAGAAACGGCAGTAATGACGCTGATGCCTGCGACGGTCGGCAAATCGAACCAGTACAGATCCCGTCCTTCGGCTGCGAGAGCAGTGCGGATCTTTGCGGTAAGTGGAGTGTTGATCTCGATCCGTGGAGCCGGCAGGCTCGAGTGCCACCAGCGGCCAAGAGCCTCTCGCTCCAGGGCTTCAAATAGCGCACCTTGAAGGGCGTGCTCAGCGTTGATGCCCGCCGCGCACCCGCTCGAGTTGGGCGATCTCAGCGCGAAACCCTCCGTCACTGCATCAAGAAATACTTCGCCGACCGGGACAAGCTTCTCCCTGCCGGTCACCAAGGAAATCGCTTCCACTGCCAGGTCGCCGCTCGGTGCCGTTGTTAGCCTGCCGGTACCACGATGAGAACTCAGAAACAAGTTCCTACGTTCGATTCCCTCAAACACGAGTGCTGTGATGGCTAGATCTTTGGTCACACCCGCACCGGACACAGGAACTTGTCTAAGTGACTGAATTTTCAGATTTCCGACCGAAAACCAGAGCGCTCCAGGACCCTGTTCAGTTTTCTGATCCGCTATGATCAAATGCGGCTCGATTGACTGGCGGAAAGTCACGTCAATTTTCGCTCTCACTAATACAGTTCCCGAAATCTGAGGAGACCATTATGAACGATCTAGAAGCATTGTCGTCAACTTCACAAAGCGTCGTCTTTCTAGTTACAGCTGAAGGTGATGCTTTGAAGAAAGAGGAGGTTGGCGTTGCAGTTGCCGCTCCGAACATCCCCGTTTTGTTATCACCAGCGTTGGTCCAGAAGTTCAAGCTGGATCCGACCAGAACCGGATACTTTGCCGATACCACGGACCAAAGCGGCGATACAGTCGACACGCTCTTTTTCGTTTCGATGGAGGATGCCGAAAGGTACCGCGACTTCGTCCGAGGTGCTGCTGCCTTGAACGCCCATTTGAACGTTGCCGAATCGCCCGGTTGCTCGGACGGTGGTGAAGAACTGACAGTCACTCAACTGGCGATAGTGGGCAATGAATTTCAAGTGGCGCCGGACCAGCGCTTCCGAGAGCGCCTTTCGTTCATGGTCGCACGGAACGATGCCGGCAAAGTCACCGAGTTCTGGCTGACGAGGGACCTGGCACAAGTACGCGCAACGACTGAAGGCAAAGAGGCTTTCGAGCGCGCCCGAGCCTTTTGGAAGCAGGAGGGAGCAAAGCCAGAATCTGTGGCCAAGAGGGAGCGCACAAGTAGTCAGCTCACCGATCTTATCCAAAGGCTCAGGCCTTAGCCGATTAGACTACGCCTGGTCCCGAAGCTCAGCCGCAAGCCAGGCTTTTGCCACTACCCAGTCGCGCTTCACGGTCCGCTGTGAGACACCAAGGAGGAGAGCAATCTCCTGCTCGGTCAAGCCACCGAAAAACCGCATCACGACAATCCGAGCCTGACGCTCATCGCGCCGTTCGAGCCGTTCGATCGCCGTGTGCACTCCCAGGATCAAGTCGCACTTGTCGTCATCCACCTGGAGTGTGTCGGGCAACTCGACCCGTTGAACCGATCCCCCACGCTTTTCGGCTTTGCGCTGCCGGGCGTAGTCGACCAGAAGACCGCGCATGACTTTGGCAGCCATCGCGAAAAAGTGGGCGCGATTATGGTAGCCACCCGATGAGCGCTTCGTGAGCCGTAGATACACCTCATGCACCAAGGCTGTGGGCTGCAATGTGTGGCCCGGGCGCTCGCGCAGAAGGTGGAACTTCGCCATCTGGCGCAGCTCTTCGTAGACGTGTGGTATCAGGGCATCTTCGGCGAGCTTATCCCCCTCAGAGAGCCTTTGGAGAAGTCTCGTTATGTCAGGGTCTGTTCCGGATCCCACTGATTCGAGTCTATCCAATTGTAACGATTGCAAGCTGCTCATAATAGAATTCAACTTACTAATTTGACCGCCAGGCGGAAAGCGCTGACAAGACTGGTCGTCGAGGCAATTCCTTTCCACGCTATGTCAAATGCCGTACCATGGTCAACCGACGTACGTACGATTGGCAGACCTAATGTGACATTCACCCCACGTTCAAAGTCCAGCAATTTTGCCGGAATATGACCTTGGTCATGGTACATCGCTACTATTGCGTTAAATCGCTTTTTGCGTACCGTCATGTAAAAAAGTGTGTCGGGAGGAATTGGTCCCTCGACGGGCAAGCCTGCCGCCTGGGCTTCGGCAACAGCCGGCGCGATCTCCTCGATCTCTTCCTGACCGAACAGTCCGTTCTCACCCGCATGTGGATTTAAACCCGCCACGGCCACCTTTGGGTCTTTCCGAAGGCGCGCTGCCGCCTCACAAGTCAGCTCGATGATGCGCAGAATCCGAGGCTTCTTCGCGCGCTCGATCGCATCACGCAGGGAGCAGTGAGTGCTTACGTGACTGACAAGAAGGTCGTCGCTTGCGAGCAGGATCGTAACATCCTGCACTCCGCAAACTTCCCCGATCAGCTCGGTGTGGCCGGTAAAGGCAGGATCTGTCATTTGCGTCGCTTCTTTGTTCATCGGAAGCGTCACCATGGCGGAGATGTCACCTGCCAGGGCACTCTTGGCGGCAGATACCACGTAGGACCGGGCGGCCGCTCCGGATTTCCCATTCAACATCCCCGGCGTAACGTCCTCGGGCGCCAACTCCTTCGCATCCATGACATTCACTCGCCCAGGTTGATACTCGGCCGGTGTCCGTATCGGCCAAAGCGCGAGCCCATAAGCTAATTGGCTGTTTGCGAGCTCCAGTACTGACAGATCTCCAAACACGACGTACGGCGCATCGAGCTCATTCGCCTTCGCCGCTTTCAGCAGGATCTCCGGCCCAACTCCGCTCGCGTCGCCCATCGTGATACCGAATGGCTTCATTCCGCCTCCAAAGAATCTCGAATCTGCCTCACTATGTCCTTGCCGCCGAAGCCACCAGCCTTTGAGATCAGGAGGATCCGGCGTCTCGGCAGCTTGGCAATCGCGCACGGAATTCCGGGAAGAATCTCGTTCAACGGCTCCAACTGCACGCACTCCAGAGCGTCGAGCAGCGTTCTCAGCGTGTCGCCCCCGAATACAAATATGCTGTTCGCTTCCCGGCGTAGCACCTGTTCCGCAAGAATCGCCAGCGAGTCGGCTTCAGGACGATTCGACGTTTGCAGCACGATTTCTCCGTAGGCAGCCGCAGTCTCCGCTTGCGCTCTCGAAACAGGATGAAGACTTCCGCAAACCACCAGCAAGGCGCCTAAGGGCGGATATGGCGGCTTCGGTCTTCGATGCAATGGTAACTTCGGAAACCAGTGTCTTGCAAAACCTGCGGGACCCGCGATTAGAGCCTCGGGCGCGACTCGGACAACCGTCGACGCGATCGATTCCAGATCCCCTTCTGTTTCGGCATCACAGACGAGTCGAGTAGCGCCCCTCGCGAGCGCGTCCTCGAGTTCGTCCGTGTCTACCGCTCGTGAACCGGGCAACAGGTGCAACACCGAAGAGTCGAGAATGGGTTCGTCCGGATCATCACGGAACTCACTTTCGGAGACCGGGACTCCATTCACATACAGGATGCCGTGCCGGGTTGTCCGGCCCATTGCCGGGTACGCAGGTACGTACACGAGCGGTTGTGTCGGCCTTGCGGCCTGCAGAGCTTCGAGCTCCGCCGTGATTGGACCTCGAAGGGTCGAATCGGTTTTCTTGTAAATCCACCGGGAATGCAGACCATGAACCAGTTGCTGGATGCGATGCGCCGCTCCCGGCGGGTCAACATGTCGCGTCTGCGTGTCACACACGACCGCATCCGTGCCGGCATCGGGTCGATCCAGGCTGATTGCAGTGGAAATCCCAGCACCTACGGCCAAGGAAGCAATCTCAAAGGCACCTGTCGTGTCGTCAGCAAGGACGGCAAGTAGAGGCATTAGCTCTACGGTAACTGGCTGAGGATCGACTTGTCCGTAATCCTGGTATCAGCTGCCAACAAAAAAGCTTTGCTCAGGATGACCGAAAGCATGTGGTCGCCCTCAAAGGGAAGGAAAACACTTCCGGGCACCTTCCCGGCCGACGGCCCTTGCACGATGCAAAGATATCGGCTGCCCGGTTCGATCTGCACGCTGCCGCTTCCCAGGTGAATGCGGTATTGGCCACGATTGCCCTTAACCCACAGGAAGCGCTCGTCCAGTCGCAATCGATCACTGATCGTCAGCTTCGGCACGAGCTGCTGCAGAATCTCGCGCCGGATCTTCGCCGACATCGAGAGCTCGCCGAAGTTCATCAATCCCCAGTATTCGGCGAAAGGAGATTGCGGTTCCTGCTGCAGCCACGTGGGGTCTGCACCAATGCTGCAAACTCCAACGAACAAGTCGACGTCTCTCAACACCTCTGAGAAGACATGCGCCGGAATCGACTCGAGCGCCAGCGCTTCGCCGGTCGTTCGATCATGGAACGTGAGTTCGCCAGTCGAAATGTACAGGTAGACGGCGTGATGCGACGTTGCGGTGTCCTGCGGGAAATCGACACCGTACGTCACGCGCAGGTTCTGAGGAGCCAGCTCGAGAGTCGGAGTGTTATGGGAGTCCCACTCGCCCATCAGGTTGAACTTCCAGCGACGCTCCGTGCAGAGCGCCTTGAACGGATGCTGCTTGAGAACGTGTCCTGCGAATCGATTCGAATAAGTCGCAGTCTCACGCTCTGCATCCGTGAGAACGTACACTTCCCGATGCGCTTGCTTGAACGGCTGTTGAATTCCCCGATCCTCCAGCCAGCACCGCCAACTCAGCACCGTCTGCACATCCGATCCGAGCGGATGCCACAACCGCACTTTCTCGGGATTCTCAACCTCGTTTGACGACCAATCGAGCAGCTGTCCTTGGTGAGCTGTCAACGTCTCGCCCGAAGGAGCCTGCCAGATGAGGCGCGTTGCCAGATCGGAGACCAAGGGATGCTCCAGATAAGCGGAAACCCAGGTAGAGAAGGGAATCCAGCGTTGTGAAAGGAGCAGCCGCTCCACCCGAATACGCTGGGCCGCCTTCATCGCGCCCACTTCCTTCGCGGCTGTCTTCAGATCCTTCACCTCATCGGCAAAGCGACTTTTGATGGATTCCGGCACCGACTTCAACACCTTCCCGTCCGCATTATGGAAGCTCAGCCCACCGGCCGATGTGACGGTTGCCGTCACTTCGTCGAGCTGTTCGCTGCGCGTACCCGAAGCATCCAGTCCAAAGGTTGGCAACGTGATCTCTTCGAGTTCCTCGGGCGACAGGCCCTGCTTGGCCGCCGCTTCTTCCAACGCCTCGAGCACGAGCCGCTGTGCCGTGCTGTACTTCACCTTTGTCGAAAGCCTCGAGAGCTGGCCGATCGCGTTCATGCCCGGCATGCTCGCGAGCACCTTGACGCAGGCGTTCGCACTCTTATGGCACACCGCTCCGATCATCGGGATCTTGCGAAGGCAGGATTCACCGAACCGGGCGACTGCCGCGGCGGTCGCCGAATCTGAGTAGCCGGTGAGATGCCACAACAGACCCCGCTGGTAATCCGCCTCTTTTCCGTCTACTGGCAGGTCTCTCACTTTCGGCGATGGCCCAAGAGCTAACCATTCCAACGCCGTCTCCTGGAAGGCGGCTTCTCCGATCGCACTTACGCGTTGCCTGGCAGCCTCGCGCCATTTTTTCGAAGGCTCCGAACCTGTGATCTCGCGGCCAGATTGGAGAACCTCCAGCCACAAACCCTCTGCCACATACTGAAGGGTTTCACTCCAAGGACCATGCACCTCCAGTCCAACCGGTCTGGAACCTTTGATCGCGACCAGTTCCTCGATCGCTTCTTCGATCTGCTTTGTCCCACTCACTTGCCCGTTCCGCACGACACGCGCTTGCGACATGTTCTGCAACGCGGTACGAAGCTCGGGGGTCATAGGAATCGTCCCGGCGAGCCGGATAATTTGCCCGAAAGGAAAGTAGTAGCTCGCCTCGCGACCCAGCTCCACAAACTGAAGGATCTGTTCCGGTGTAAACGGCAGCTTTCGCCGTAAGACCGCACTCAGGGGTTTGGACAGCAGCGGAAGATTCTGGCCTTGTGCTTGATCCGAAAGAGCCTCCAACGCGGCGATCACGAATACCATCTGCTCCGCCTCGGGAAGCGCCCTCGCAATCCCCACCGCCTCCTCTTCCAGGTGCCGGAACGCCAAGTAGTCGCCGGAGAAGTTCGTCAACGAGTGAAAAAGAGATCGGCCTGTCTCAGCTGACATTCTCACCCTCCTACCAGCGGAACAAGCTTGAAGAAGTCCACCTCAGGCGTGGCTTCGAGCGAAATCTCGTCGTCCAGCGACTCCAGTTGCCGGTCACCCGCAACCACGATGATGCCGTTGGCCTCAAATGCAGCAACCGCCCTTTGAAGTTGAGCTTCAAAATCGACTTCGCGAAACTGTTTCATCGAGTACCCGTTAAGCACCCGCTCGGCTCCTTCCGGTTGAATCAGCCCCCGATACACATCCGGACGCTCGCGATTGTACGTATCTACTTCCTGGCGAATTCTTTTTTCGAAAAGCTCACGCAAGGTGATCCGAATTCCGGGAAATTCGCCGAGCCACTCTGCCGTGCCTACTCCTGGTGTCCGATCGAGCACCCGAATCTGCATGACAGTTCTATCGGCGGAAATTTCACGTTTCCACAGGTGTTGATTGCAACACGTTGGGTGCCTTTGACCGTCCAATAAAGTATGAACGGCCTCTCAACTGACGACACACTGGTGCGGTTGAAGATCCGACTACGGCAGGAAGAGCAACGGGCAGGTGTTCGGGCAGAGGCAGTATGGGCGCAACCGGTTTCGAGCAGCCCGCCCTTGTTTCTCTTGAGGAACGTTCCTATGTTCGCCCGCGGTCTGAACTTCGGAGATATCGTTACCGCAGAAATGCAAAACGGGTCCTTGGTTTACGGTCACGTTGTGGAACGAAGTGGACACAAAACGTTTTGGGTGGTGGAAGACCCTGCTGCTGATGGGCTCCGACTCGAGCGTGCCTGGCAAGTTTTGGAAAGTCTGGGCTGTCGCTTCGAACAATCTGCAACTGGGTGGGTAGCGGTAGATGTCCCGCCCGAAACGGACTTTGGTTTCGTCCGCGGATTCCTCAACGACCAGACAAAGCAAGGCATCTGGTTTGTCGAAGAGTCTTACCCAAACACCATCGCGAACTCATACATCCACTGATACTACGGGGCGACGCTCGAGGGGTTCGAGCGCCGCCCAAAACATTAAAAGTTATACTTCAGCGCAAGCTGCATTTGACGATTATCAATCTTAGTACCCGTGATGACACCGTAGGTCGGAGTACGAAGCGTTGTCCCCGGAGGAGCGAAATTCGGCCGATTCGGCGCATTGAACACCTCCCAACGGAACTCCAGATTCTGCCGCTCTGTAAATCGGAAGAACTTGTTGAGTGAAGCGTCGACGCTAACCACACCCGGCCCTTCGATCGTGTTGCGACCGGCCGTTCCGTAGCGAAATTCCGTAATGCGATTCGGATCCTGGCCGAGACGATCCACAAACGCGTCGGTATTGAAATACCGTGTTACTTGCCTTTGATCGCCCGGCAGGTCGGCATCCTTACCGACAATGGCATCCGGGCGACACTGGCCGCCACCGTTCTGAATATTGCCAGGTCCGCAGAATGCGGTTAGCGGGAAGCCGGTCTGGAACGTGAAGATGCCTCCAAGCTGCCAGCCACCGAACAACGCATTTAAGATGCCGTTGTCGATGCCGATTGCCTTGCCGCGACCAAAGGGCAGTTCGTACAAGAACGAAGTGGTCAGGCGGTGGCGGAAGTCGAAAGCCGACAGACCTCGTTCGGCGTTCAGGTTGTAGTCGTCCGTGGGCGTCAGCTGGTCGCCATCCGTCGTACGAATGCCGCTGCCGTTATCAATCGACTTGCTGTAGGCATACGAAGCGAGAATCGTGAAGCCGTAGTTCAAGCGGTGCTGCAAGCGCGTCTGCAGCGCGTGATAGCTCGAGTGGCTTGGCGCGTTCATCACCTGGAATCCGCCGCGGAACTTTGGGAAGGGGCGGCGATCGTTGATGTTTCCAACACCAGGAGGCGCATTGTTGTAGGTCTGGAGACGGCGAAGGTGCACGCCGGCCGAGCCCAAATATGTGACTTCGAGCGACATATCTCGGGTCAGCTCTCTTTGAACACCGAACGACCATTGAGCCACATAAGACGTCGGCTCATCGAACTGGTTGACGGTGATGAAGCTCGGATTCGCAGCAGTGAACGGCCGCGCCCAGTTCAGGTTAGGGACTGTGGTGTTTGCGGTCTCGTTTTGGCGCACGCTGAACGGAGCATTACGAACGATGTCAAACGTGGCGTTTGCGATGTCGCGGACATAATAAATCCCAGCGCCCGAACGAATGACGGTCTTCGGGGTCAGCTGGTACGCGACGCCCACTCGCGGAGCCCAATCGTTCCTGTCGGGCCGGTATGCACCCCGTCCGAACCGGCCATCACGAACGTATTGCCAGTCGGAAGGTAGCCGGTATTGCGGGTTGTTCTCGAACGGGTCGCCCTTACCTGCGCGAACGAAGACCGGCTCAATGGAGTTATTCCACGCGAAATCGATATTGACGATGTTGTCGTACTTGTCCACGAATGGAGCCTCGTACTCCCAGCGCAAGCCGAGATTGAGCGTGAGCTTTGGAGTAAGCTTCCAGGTGTCCTGAACATATCCCGCCCAATAGTGGTTCCGGAATCCCGCAGTCGGAACTCCGAGCTGGCCTTCTGCGCCAGACATGTATCCGAGCAGGTAGTCCGCCATCGGATCGCCACTGTACTGCCCATTGAACGAGAAACGTCCGCGAGGCACAACGGCGCCAATCTGGTTGTAGCGAAGGTGTCGATATTCCACGCCCATCCGGAGCGAGTGCTTGCCGAGATTCCACGAGAAGTTGTCGTTGAGCATCAACGTGGTGTTCCAGTTGATAAAAGGACAATCGTTGCACTCACCGATGTTGGAGAACCCGGAGATTTGGACCACGGGAATGCCGTAGTAGAGCGGCTGGTCACGCGACACGCCCGGGATATTCAGATCCGCAACGATGTTTGGACCAAAGGCTCGTGTCTGAATGTTCGCCGACTTGAAATAGTTCATGCCAAAGCGAACTTCGTTGACCTTGTTTCCGCCGAACAGCTTGGTGTAGCCGAGCACGCCTTGATGCGCGAGGATGTCGACATTGTTTCCGACCCCGGCTACCGGGCTGTTGCCGCCCGGAATGTACTGCGGCTCCTCGGTATGACTGAACCGGAAGAACGCATTGTTTTCAGGATTGATGTTCCAATCGCTGCGCGCTGTAAACTGATTGCCATCAGTACGCCGTGTTTCGTTGTTTAGATAGTTATTCGCAAGACTGCCGCCCGGTGTGCTCTGGTTTGGCAGGGGAAAGAACTCGTTTAAAACGCGAACGCTGGTCGGATCCAGGCGATTTGCCGGTATTATGTTGCCGGCAAACGGCTGACCCGTTTGCGGATCGCGAATCTGCCGGCCCAGGAAGGAGAAGTCGCCCGTACGGTAGTTCGCTGGCGGCATCTGACCAGTCAACGTGATGGCCTTACGCTCTCGGAGCCCCTCGTAGTTGAACAGGAAGAAGAGTTTGTTTCTCAGGATCGGGCCACCAAGAGTCCCACCAAACTGATTGCGTTTGAAAGGAGGATTTGGCTGGTCTCCGCGCGCGAAGTAGTTCTTAGCGTCGAAGTAAGAATTGCGGAGGAACTCGAACGCTGTCCCATGGAATGAATTCGTTCCGCTCTTTGTCGATACATTCACCTGCGCGATCGCGCGTCCGTACTCGGCCGAAAACAACCCTGACTCCACCTTGAACTCCTGCAACGCATCAATCGACGGCAGGAATAGGTACGTGTTGAAATTCGAGTCGGTATTCTCCATACCATCGAGCGAGTAGTGGTTGTAGTGAACCCGCTGCCCGGAGATATTCAGTGCGAAGCTGTTGCGCGCACCGCCCATGCGCTGTTGGCCTTGAGACGACGCCGGTCCGTTCGTTGTGGCACCGGGAATCAACGAGGCAAGCTGCAGGTAATTGCGACCATTGAGCGGCAGATCGACAATGCGTTTATTCTCGATGACCGTGCCGACCGAAGTGGTCTCTGTATCGAGTACGGGAGCACCCGCGGTGACCTCAACGGTCTCGGCAACATTTCCGACTTGCAATGAGAAGTCGAGCTTTGCGACTTGCGAGGTTTGCAGCTCCACATCATTGCGAACCTGCGCCGAGAAGCCGCTTTGATTGACCCGGACGTTATAGATGCCCGGCAGCAACGCAGGGACGGAGTACACCCCAGCCTCGTTCGTGGTCGCGCTGCGTGTGGAATTGGTTTGAGGATTTGTGACAGTGACCGTTGCACCGGTGATCACGGCACCGGAGGCATCCGTAACGGTGCCCGTGATTTCGGCATTCGGTGTTTGGCAAAGTATCAAAGACCCGAAGACAATGACAAGACCCAGCAAGCGCTGCATGGTATTCCCCCTCCAGACGGTGGAGGGTTTATATCAAAGCGATACTGACCAGGTCAAGTTCCGGGCGACGGAGGAGCTCTAAACGATTGACACCAATTACTGCCAGCCGCCGCCCAGAGCGCGATAAAGCTGGACTACTGCCAAGCGTTCGTCCAGAAGAAGCCGAGCCAATACGAGCTCGCCCGAAAACAGGTTCCTCTGAGCAAACAGAACCTGAAGGTAGCTATCGAGGCCTCCCCGGTATCGCAGGGTCGACAGCCGCACCGATTCAGACAAGGTCTGCACCAAAAGCTGTTGCTGCTCGCGCTGGCCCTTCGTGCGCTCGTATGCCACCAGCGAGTCCGAGACCTCGCGCAGCGCAGTGTAGATCGTCTTCTCGTAGGTCACTACTAGTTCGCGAGCTTGTGCTTCAGTCAATCGCACCTGGCTTCTGATCCTCCCTCCCTGGAACAGAGGAAGATTCAGGAGTGGACTGAATGTGAGAAAACGCGCCGGAGTAGTCGCGATCTCCGTCAACGCACGACTCTGGCCTCCAGCGAACCCAGTCAGTGTAATCTGCGGAAAATACAGGGCTCGGGCGGCGCCGATCTCTGCGTTCGCTGCGATCAGGTTCTGCTCGGCCGCTCGAATATCGGGACGCCGCTCCAGCAACGCTGAAGGCAAGCCTTCCGGCAACGACTGCGGCACTGGAACCTGATCAAGCCTCTGACCTGTCGGTTGGGCCGCAGGAGCTTCGGCTAATAACAAACTCAGCGCGTTCTCAGTTTGTGTGATGGCGCGTTCCACCGCCTCGATCTCAGCCGTCGCGGTGTACAACAATTGCTCCGCCTGTCGCACATCGAGCCCCGTTGCAGCCCCGCGGTCCCTTTGAAGCCGAACGAGTCGCAGACTCTGCTCGGCAGTGTCTCGAGTACGTCTGCTGATGTCGAGCTCCAGCTCAAATTCGAGCAACTGGAAGTAAGTGCTCGTGACGTCCGCAATCAGGGAAACCAGCACTCCTCGACGCCCTTCCTCGCTAGCCAGATACTGAGCGCGAGCAGACTCCGTCAACCGACGTATCCGCCCCCAGACATCCAGCTCCCAATTGAGCGCCGCGCCAACTTGTGTATAGGCCGCATTGAGCCTCGCACCCGGAGCTGCAAACGGAATCGAGCCAACCCTCGACTGGCGGTTTGTTACAAACCCGGCTTGCGCGTTGACAAATGGAAATAAAGGCGCACGTGCAATGCCGACGTTCGCCCGTGCTTGCTCAACGCGCTCCGCAGCGATGCGCAAATCGAAATTGCGTTCAAGGGCCGTCGAAATCAACTTATTCAGAGTTTCATCGCCAAAGAGGTTCGCCCATTTCGTCTCAGCTATCGATGCTTCGGGAGACCCAGTCCAGGAAGCATCGGCTCCTCGGAACTGCGTGGGTAAAGGAACGTTCGGCCGACGATAGTTTGGGCCCACCGCGCAGCCGCTTAAAAGAACTGCGGCAAGAGCTGCCGCTCCAATCCGCTTGTTCAT
>DASQVJ010000231.1:0-3037 GCA_035640835.1 Bryobacteraceae bacterium | reverse complement strand
CAATCGAAGTTCACCCCGCAGGTCTCAACGGCTCGCAACCCCAGCCGTTCCGAATTCTTTTCGAGGATGAGAAAGTCGCGCACATTCTCGGCGTCAGCAACAATCAGGCCCTCGACTCCGTGTCACTCCCGCCGGAGTTCCTAGCCAACTTGATCGACAACAGCAGCCGCGAACGTCGGTCCATTGTGCGCTTCGAAGAGCTACCGAAGGTCCTGGTCAACGCCGTTGTCTCTGTCGAAGACAAGCGCTTCTGGAAGCACGCCGGCTTTGATGGATTTCGAATCGGCAAAGCTGCCTACATCGATCTGCGAGAAGGTCGAAAGCAACAAGGTGCATCCACGATTACCATGCAGCTGGCCCGGGGCTTGTGGCTCGAGCCTGAAAAGGCGTGGAAACGGAAGCTGATGGAGTTCCTCATCACGCTCCAACTCGAAGCCAAGCTCAGCAAGCAACAGATTCTCGAGCACTACTGCAACCAGATCTATCTCGGACGTCGGGACACCTTCAGCATCCACGGCTTCGGTGAGGCCTCGCAGGCTTTTTTCAGCAAGGATCTCAGCAAGATTACGCTGCCGGAAGCGGCGATGCTTGCCGGCATGATCCAGAGACCGGCTTACTACAATCCCTTCCGATCTCCGGACCGAGTGAAGGGGCGACGCAACGTAGTGCTCGGCCTGATGCTCCAGAACGGGTACATCACGCAAGCTGAGTATCAGCAGGCCATCGCCGCACCGATCATTCTTAAGCCGCGCAAGCTTGACACGGGCTCAGCACCGTACTTCATGCCGCTCGCCCAGGAAGAGTTGCAGGCTCGCCTGCCCGAGAAGCCTGAAAACGAAAATGCGGCGTATCGAGTGGTCACCAGTCTTGATCTCGACCTGCAACAAGCCGCGCTCGATGCCGTGGAAACGGGCATGCGCCAGATCGACCGCAAGCTCGTGAAACAGATTCGCGAGGCCAAGGAGCTTCCGCAGGTTGCCCTCATTGCTCTCGATCCACACAGCGGTGAAGTGAAGGCCGTCATCGGCGGACGCGACTTTTCGACAAGCCAGTTCAACCGAGCTCTGGCCAAACGCCAGCCCGGCTCGGCCTTCAAGCCCTTCGTGTACGCAGCCGCTCTCTCCACAGCCGTCGAGACCAGTGACAGCGGCAACGCGAAGCGCAAGATCATGACGCCCATGAGCACCGTGGTTGATGAGCCGACCACCTTCCGTTACGACGCGCAAACCTACCAACCCGGAAACTTCGGCGATCAATACTATGGCGAAATCACGCTCAAAAAGGCAATCTCCCGATCCGCGAACATCGCGACGATCAAAGTTGCGGAACAAGTCGGATACGGCAAGGTTGTCGCCTTAGCCAAGCGTGCCGGATTGAACAACCAGATACAGCCAACGCCGGCGATGGCTCTTGGGTCTTACGAAGCAACTCCACTCGAGATGGCGGGTGCTTACACGATCTTCGCGAACTCCGGTCTCTATACCAAGCCGACGTTCCTGAAGTCTGTCACGAACATGGATGGTCGCCCGGCCCTCGACACGTCGAAGCCTCTCACCAAGCGCGCCCTCGATGAACGCGTAAGCTTCCTGATGGTCGATATGTTGCAGGAAGTCGTGCGCAGCGGAACGGCCTCGGGGATTCGCAGCAAGGGCATCAACGTGCCAGTCGCAGGCAAGACCGGCACTTCACGCGACGGTTGGTTTGCAGGCTTCGTTGCCGATCTGCTTTGCGTCGTGTGGGTCGGCTTCGATGACAACACCGAGCTCGATCTCGAAGGCTCCAAATCGGCCCTGATTGTCTGGACCGAGTTCATGAAGCGCGCGCTCGCATTGAACCCCGGAATTGCGCGGCGTTTCGAGAAGCCTGCCGGTGTCGTGGCCGTGGCTGTCGACCCGTGGACCGGCCAACTCGCGAGTGAAAACTGCCCGGGGCAGACCGAGTACTTTGTCGCAGGCACGCAGCCAAAGACCGTCTGCGAGGGGTTCATCGATCCCTATGTCGAGCTGACGAATTTCGGAGGACAGCAGCAGGTAAATGGAACAGGCCCCATGCAGAGCCTGTTCCGAGGACTTAAGCGGGTCTTCTGAAGAGCTAGATAAACAGCGGGGCCGCGACCAGAGTGATCGTGCTCAGCAGCTTAATCAACACGTGAATCGAAGGTCCCGCTGTGTCTTTAAACGGATCGCCCACGGTGTCACCGACCACCGCTGCTTTGTGCGGATCCGAGCCTTTCCCGCCGTAGGCTCCCGTCTCGATGTACTTCTTGGCGTTGTCCCACGCTCCGCCCCCGTTGTTCATGAACAGCGCGAGCAGGACGCCTGCAATCGTTCCGACCATCAGGAACGCGGCGACAGTCGCAGCACCTACAGGGGACCCATCGGCGCCGGTTCCGAAGTTCCGGAAAACTAATCCAACCGCCACAGGCCCGACCACCGGAAGAACCCCCGGCAGCACCATGGCTCTCAACGCGCCTTTCGTCACGATGTCGACGCAAGTCCCGTAATCCGGATCCGACGTGCCGGCCATGATTCCCTTGTTCGTGCGGAACTGGCGTCGCACTTCTTCGATGACAGTCTCCGCCGCTTTACCCACCGCGCGAATCGCCAGCGAGCTGAAGAGAAACACCAGCATCGCCCCTATGAGCGCGCCCGTGAACACCGATACGTTTCCGATATCAACCGCGAACTCTCGTTCCGGCCCCCAGCCAAGCAGCAGCTTTACTTCATCGATATAAGCCGAGAACAGCAGGAACGCCGCCAAAGCGGCCGATCCGATCGCGTACCCCTTAGTCAGAGCCTTCGTCGTGTTGCCCACCGCGTCCAGGCGGTCCGTCCGCTGCCGGATCGACTCAGGCTGCCTCGACATTTCGACGATGCCGCCTGCGTTATCCGTAATCGGCCCGAACGTGTCCATTGCCAGGATGTAAGCAGCCGTCGAGAGCATGCCCATAGTTGCGATCGCCGTGCCATAGAGTCCTGCAGCTTGCTGCGACACGCCAATCAGCCCAGCCTGCGTCCCCAACCAGTACGACAGCATG
>DASQVJ010000230.1:0-2879 GCA_035640835.1 Bryobacteraceae bacterium | reverse complement strand
GTAATGTGGGCGCATTGTGTTGCACCGCGAACGCCCAGGCTTCGGCGGTCTCATTCCCGTCGGCCGGCCGGATCACCGTGAGTCCGGGGATCGCGCGCAAGCCAGCCAGTTGTTCTATCGGCTCGTGCGTCGGCCCATCCTCGCCGACACCGATGCTGTCGTGCGTAAAGACGTAGACGGCTTTCAATCGGCTCAATGCTCCCAGGCGGATCGCCGGCTTCATATAGTCCGAGAAAACCAGGAAAGTCGCGCTGAAGGGCAGCACGCCCCCATGCGCCGCCATCCCGTTCACCGCAGCACCCATCGCATGCTCGCGGACGCCGAACGCGAGATTGCGCCCTTTGTAGCTCCATTCGCCGCCGACCGCACCCTGCGTTGCGGGCCCCCCGAATTCAAGAGGCTGGAAATCCCCCTCTCCCTTGAGCGCTGTGTTCGTGGACGGATTGAGGTCGGCCGACCCACCGATAATATTCGGAATACGTTTGGCAAGCGCATTCAGCGCCTCACCACCGGCCGCGCGCGTGGCCAGGGGCTTGTCTGTGGGTTTCCATTTGGGGAGGTCCTCGCCCCAGTTCTCCGGGAGCTTTCCGGAAACGATCATTTCGAATTCGGCCGCCTCTTTCGGGTAGGCGGCTTTATATGCGTCGAATTTCTCCCGCCACTCTTGTTCCGCCGCGGCGCCCGCATCTACTGCCTGACGGAAATAGCTCACCGCTTCTTCCGGCAGATAGAACTTATCAGTGCTCGGCCAGCCTAGCGCTTTCTTCGCTGCGAGGAGTTCCTCTTCGCCCAGGGGGCTGCCATGCGAATGGAACGTGTCCTGCTTCTTCGGACTGCCATAGCCGATATGCGTGCGGCTGAGGATCAGCGATGGACGATCTTCCGCGCGGGCTTCCTCGATCGCTTTGGCAACGTCTTGCGTATCGTTCCCATCGGGAACATGCCGCGTGTGCCAACCGTACGCATCGAAGCGCCTGGCGACATCTTCAGTGAAGTCAAGTTGCGTTGCTCCGGCCAGCGAAATGTAGTTCTGGTCGTACAGATAAATCATTTTCCCGAGGCGCAAATGACCGGCGAGCGATGCAGCTTCGTGCGTCACGCCTTCCATCAGATCTCCATCGCTCACGATGGCATACGTGTAATGGTCGATGATGCTGTGGCCAAGCCGGTTGTAGCGCGCAGCCAGCCACGCTTCCGCGATCGCCATGCCGACACCGTTGCTGAAACCTTGACCCAGCGGACCGGTCGAAACTTCCACGCCCGGAGTGTGTCCGCGCTCGGGATGACCCGGAGTCTTGCTGCCGAACTTCCGAAAACGCTTGATCTCGTCCAGCGGCAGGTCGTAACCGGTAAGAAACAGTAAGCTGTAATGCAGCATCGAACCGTGCCCTGCCGAGAGGATGAAGCGGTCGCGATCGAACCATTGTGGATTCTTCGGATTGTGCTTCAAGAACCTGGTCCACAGTGTGTAGGCCATCGCAGCGGCGCCCATTGGCATGCCGGGATGGCCGGACTTGGCGTTCTCCACGGCGTCCGCGGACAGAAATCGTATGGTGTTGATGCAAAGATCCTCGAGCATTTTTTTCTCGATCGTGGACAAGGGATGCTTCTCCCGTTTCAAAGAGTGTTGGCCGTTCAATACTTCTGGCATAGACACGTAGTGGAGCATCTTGACTTCCATTTGGAGCCAAGCGCCACGAACGCAGTCGCATGGTATCGCACCCACGCGTGGAGTGAAGTCACTCGGGTTACGGTTCGTGATAGCGAATGTACAGGTGAGTCGTTTCCCGAATGGCGTGCTGGCAACCTGAACGCGCGTAACCAGAAGAACACTGCCGCAGCGGAGCGGCGAACAGAACCTGCGGCGCGGCCTGGAACGCTCGGGTCGAACGTTCGAACGCGGTACAAGCTGCTCGCCGCATGCTGCGGCAGAGGATTTACCGACTACGGCCGCTTCCGAGTGCCCTTCACTCTGCGAGCGTGGGCTTCGTGAGAGGCCGAAGGATTACTGCAGTTCGCTCGGAACATGAAAGCCGCTGATCTTCAGAATCGCGCCGCGGTTTGTCGAGCGATGCTGCAGGCAGACGTACAGATTTTGGCCGCTGGGATCGAAGATGGCGCCCGAGGGCTCGGAGGCGGTGTCCCTGAGAGAAGCGATCTTGATCGCTCCGTCCGTGAGGTTGTCGCGATCTTCGCCATCCGGCAGAAGCATCCAGATGTCATTACCACGCAGTTCCACCCGGCCGTCCGGAGTCACCGTCTCTACTTCCCCGTCTTCGAGAACGACGAGGTTGCCGGTGTGTGGCTGGAACGCGACGTTGTCAAAGTAGTTGGCGTCAGAGTCGCCGCCCCACAGCCTGGTGACCATGAGTTCGGATTCCGTCACCTGGTCCCCCGCGTAAATCTCGCGGCCGCACAGGATCTCGCCGGGATTGCCACCACGCTCCGTCATGCTGCTCCCGCCATTGGTCATCCGTCCCGTGTTGGCCCAGCAGAACCGTACGATTCCACGAGCGAGCGCCATCGTGTCCAGGTCCATGTCTTCCGGCCGGTAGTAACCCGTGAGTTTGTTCGTCGCGGCCGCTGCGCGGAGGTTGATGTTGCCGTTGCTATCAGGCGCGGTTTCGATCAGGACCCACCGGCCGACCCCAACTTCCGATCCCTGACCGTAGTCGGTACCCGAGGTTCCAAGCCGCAGGCCGTAAATCTTGCCACTTGCATACGGAGAGTTCGCGGGGGTTGTCGCGACACCGCCTGCCCAGGGCTGAGTAGGAACGAATTTGTAAATCGCTCCACCTGCGACGCCCGTTGCGGGGCGGAGTTCATCGCCGTAATAAGTGGTGCCATTCGGTAGAATCGCCAAGCCTTCCCAAGCGAGA
>DASQVJ010000229.1:0-6768 GCA_035640835.1 Bryobacteraceae bacterium | reverse complement strand
GACCATCTTGCGGATCCAGGCGAAGAACTGAATGCCGGGACCGAGCGCCGGCTCTGCTTCCGCGCTCTTCTTAAAGGCAATTTTGTCGAGAAAAGCGGTCTGCTGTTCGGGCTTGGCCTGGACGAAGGAAGCGCCGTATCGGTCTTCCATTTCGCGGTCGATCCAGGCAATCCCGCCAGTGTAGATGTCGAGCATCTCGGAGCTCTGGCTCGAGAGCAGATCGATGAACTCAGGAGCTCCGCCGTCGAGCGCACCTTTGCCGGAATCGTCCGATGGGAGGATGAGCGCCGCCAACTGCCTCAGGGTCGCGTACTCGTGCTCATTGAACGCCTTGGGCTTGTACACGCCAGTGATCTTTTTCTCTTCCGTGGCGGCGTGGTGCACATGCTGGGCTGCTTCCAGCGGGATTCCACCTAGCGTTGCGGCAAGCGCGATGTTCCGCAGGACATCGCGTCGCGAGACTGTGCTTCCGTCAGACATTGCCTTTTCTCATCTCCTCTGCAAGATACTCCGACATGCGCCAGGCAAGGGCGTTGATGGTGAGCGTCGGGTTCTTATCGGGGTTGCTAACGAACGATGCTGCGTCGGCGACGAACAGGTTCTTTACATCGTGCGCCTGGCAGTACTTGTTCAAGGCGGAGGTCTTCGGATCGTTGCCCATCCGCACAACTCCGAGCTCGTGGATGATGGTCCCGCCGATGCTGATGCCGCTCGATTCGCGCTCAGGGTTGCGCAGCCCGAGCACCTTACCACCCATGGTCTCGATGATGTTGGTGAAGGTGTCGTGCATGTGCTTCACCTGCTTTCGCTCATGATCTGTCCAGGCAAAGTTGAACCGAAGCACGGGGATGCCCCATTTGTCGACAACGTTCGGATCGATCTCGCAGTACGTCTTCTCATTCGGGATCATCTCGCCGCGGCCTGACAGGCCGATGATAGTGCCGTACTCGCGTTGAATGGCTTGCTTGAGACTCTTGCCATAACCTTCGTTGCGTTCACAGCTGCCGTGGAACGAGCCGATGGCGGGCATACCGTAGCCGCCTCCGATCTCGACGTGGTAACCGCGAGGGAAATCCTTGTTCGGCTTGTCCCATTCCCACCACGGGATGTAGAGGTGCATGCCGCCGAAGCCGTCCGTGTCATGACGAGGCATGCCTTCGAGCGCCGGGATGTAGCCCGAGAGCCCGTAGCCAGTGGAGTCGGTGAGATAGCGGCCAACAACGCCGGACGAATTCGCGAGGCCATTGGTGTGACCCGGTCCTCGCGAGTTGAGGAGCAGGCGAGCCGTTTCGCAAGCGCTCGCGGCAAGCACGACCGTACGGCACTTGATCTGCTGTTCGGTGCGTGTGGCCTTATCGATATAGGAAACCGCCGTCACCTTGCCCGCGCCGTCGGTGATCAGCTCGCGCGCCATCGCGTTGGGAAAGATCTTCAGCTTGCCCGTCTTCATGGCCGGCATGATTTGCACCTGGCTCGACGAATAGTTGGAGGCGGTGACGCAGCCTCGTCCGCACTGGCCGCAGTAATGGCACGCAGCTCGGCCGTTCAGAGGCTTGGTGATGATCGCCATGCGCGAGGGAATACACGGGATCTTCAATTTGTCGCAGGCGCGTTTGACGAGGACTTCGTGAACGCGCGGTGTCGGAGGCGGCTGGAAGATGCCGTCGGGAGCGCTGCGGATGTTTTCCTTGCTGCCACTGACGCCGATGAAAGTTTCGGCTTTGTCGTAGTACGGCTTGATCTCGTCGTAGGTGATGGGCCAATCGGTTCCGAGCCCATCGCGTGAGTAAGGCGCGAAGTCGTAATCGGCGAACCTTAAGGTGATGCGGCCATAGTGATTCGTCCGGCCGCCGAGAATGCGCGAACGAAACCAGCGGAACTCACTTCCGGGAGCAACGGTATACGGCTCTCCGTCAATATCCCAATAGCCATTCGGAGCCGCGAAGTAGCCCCATTCTTGCCGGCCGAAATAAGCCGCACCGCCTTCTCCGGCGCCCCGGTGATCCACCTGGTGGGGCCACATGTGTTCCTTGAAATCCTTGGCAGGGTTCAGCAGTGGGCCGGCTTCGATCAGGGCAACATTGACGCCAAGTCCGGTGAGTACCTGAACAACAGTGCCACCTCCGGCGCCAGACCCGATGACCACTACGTCGTAGACCGGGCTGCTTCGCATCACTTGCATGCGACAAGCATACTACTCGAGGAATGGAGCAGCGGGTGGTTGCTTGGGCGCTGATGAGGCATGGGGTTGCGCCGATCCCCTTAGCCTCTCGCCAAGACGCTAAGACGCCAGAGCAACCTCATCAACAAAACGGTCATGTATGCAGGTGAGCTCATCGGAGGTGTCGGACTGAAAGCTAAACGATGGCTCCATCACCCCCGCTGAAAACACCGTTACGTGCCACGGGTGTGATCGTGCCATGGCTCTTGTGGTGCCTTTGGCCTCTTCGTTCGCCGCAAAACACTCATGCCACCCAAAGGGGACCAACAACTTGCAGTCCCGCTTGTCACCAATGACAGATTTGTTCATACTTATGTTCCGCCCTGATGAGGACTCTCGGAGAGGGTGGACCCCGCAACCGCGTGGTAGGAGGTACTTTCGTATGTGCTGGTATTCTGCAGAACATAGTGGACAAGAGTTGCTCAAGGCCGAGGTAGGTGAACGGCTCTGCGTCCGGCAAATGCATGGATATTCCCGCTGGGTTGTGCGGGAAGAGGATGCTGCCAAAAACAAGCCACGGCCGGTTTGCCTGCTGGATGGAACCTCTGTCCTGTTCCGTCCCTCAGAGGCGGAACAGGCCGCACATGGGATTGATCCCGAGGCGGAAGCAGTGTTCCGAATGCTGTCTCATCCCAGGCGTGACATTTTCGAATATCGCGATGGACGACAGCTCGAAATCAACACGTTACCTGTAGGGCTGACCCTTGACGTGATGATGGTCCCGGGGCACGAACGCTTCCCGACACCACTGGCCGATACTGAGGATCCCGCCGAAGAACTCGTTGCCAGCGGAACTGGAGATCAACAGAGAGAATCGCTGCTGGCGCGTGTGCGCAGGCTTTTCTAAGTTGCCCAAAGTGCGGACTCCTGAATGGGAGTCCGCACTTCTTTTCAACGGCGAGAATACACCCGTCACGAAGGCGTAGCCGGGGCGCATACGCCATCGTGCACGTCGCGTGGTGCTATATCACTTGTGTGCCAATGGCTTCGGCGGCACATTTTCTGGTAGCGATACAGAGGTCGCGAGCTTCATGTTGAAGCGACATCGTCGCTTTTGCCGGGAGGGCGATGTTCGGTGATCGGCCCATGCATGCTCCGAAACTCGCCGGGCTTTAGCTGACCTCGCATTTGCTGACGAATCCGAATGGAACCGCCTTAGCAAGGCTTTCGCCGTGTCGACACATACTCCATCGCTGGACTTGCCAGTGAAGAACGTCCTTCCAGATGACGCTCTCGATCAGCTATTTCGGAAAGCGCGAACATACTCCACTTGGCTCGACAAGCCTGTCACTGACGACACGCTGCGGAGTTTGTACCACCTCATGAAGTGGGGTCCTACCAGCGCGAATGGAAACCCAGCCCGATTCCTGTTTCTGCGCTCGAAGGAAGCAAAAGAGCGCCTGCGACCGGCGCTCGCGCCCGGCAACGTTCAAAAGACAATGACTGCACCGGTCACTGTGATCATCGCGTACGACCTTCTTTTCTACGAGAAGTTGCCCAAGCTCTCGCATAATCCGAAGTTCCGCGAACTGTTTGCAGCGAATCCAGAACTCATCGAGACCACGGCAAGGCGCAACTCCTCGCTCCAGGGAGCGTATCTCATCATCGCTGCCCGCGCGCTCGGGCTGGACTGCGGCCCAATGTCAGGCTTTGATAACTCGAAGGTTGACATCGAATTTTTCGGTGCCGGTCAGGAATGCGAAGGATGTGAACAGGAGTTTTTCCCCGCAGGTCACGTGAGATCGAACTTCCTTTGCAACATCGGCTATGGCGATCCGTCCGGCCTATTCCCGCGTTTGCCGCGTCTCGACTTCGAGGAAGCGTGCACACTGCTGTGAGATAACAGCGAGTAGGTTACTTCGGTTCGCGAGACGCCGGCGGAGCCTGCGCCAACGCATCCTGGAGTGCTTTCCTGACCACTTCGTTAGACGGATCCTGCCGCAGGGCCATACGCAGTTCTTCCAATCCACGCTCCCATCGTCCAAGCCGTAGAAGGGCGACTGCGTAGTTCACACGCATGCCTGCGTGTCCCGGATTCAACTCCAAAGCGGCACGATACTTCTCAGCCGCGCCGGGGAGGTTTCCTTTCCGCTCCAACTCAGCGCCCTCATTATTCAACTTGACCGCGGACAAAGCATTCTGACTTTCTTGATCACGCTTGCGGAAGAGCTCGGCGAGTTGTGCTTTGACTTGATCGGCTCTTTCTTTGTTGCCAATCTCGCGCAGAGCAAGCTGCAGATTGTTCAAGGCCGTCTGATTGTCAGGACTTAAGCGTACGGCTCGCTCGAGATGCGATACCGCGTCAGAGGGCTTTCCAACACGCAGGTAAAGTGATCCAAGACGTGTGTGAGCCACTGCCCCATCGGGGTTCACTTCCACTGCTCGCTTCAGTGCGACAAGAGCACCATCATCATTGCCAAGGCTGTCTCGCGCCTGCCCCAGGTCTGACCATGCCTCTGCAAGGGACGGACGGAGCTTCACTGCGCGCTCCAGTTGCTTCTCAGCCTCCTCTATTTCGCCTGATGCCGTATGCACCCTCGCCCGCAGATACCGGGAGTAGGCAGCGTCTTCGGATTCACCGAACAACCGAATCGCTTGATCGAGTTGCTCGGCCGCTCCCTCGAGATTTTTCATTTCCAGGAGCGCCAGACCGAGATTCTCTCGCGCCTGAGCGAACGTGCCATCCAGTTCGACGGCTTTCTGGAAAGCATCGCGTGCGGCGTTGACGTCGCCCGCGTCGGTGAGAGCCTCGCCCAAAGCATTGTGCGCCATTGCGTCTTTTGGCCGCAGACGGACTCCTTCACGCAGGTGCGTAAGTGCCTCTGCGGTTTCTCCGCTTTCCGCCAGCATGCTTCCGAGCAGTAGACGCGCCTCGGCATCAACAGGATGTTTGCGAACCTCTGAGCGGAGCAATGCCAGCGCCTCGGAACGCTTGTCCTGTGCGAGCAAGTCCCATGCTTGTTCCACGGCGGACTTTTGCGCGTACACGAGCCCTACGAACGCTACTGCGATCATGATGCGTGCTGCTCGAGTGCTCAAACGGTTCAGGACTTTCGCCACGTCTGCTGTTCCACGATGCCGGCGCCCTCGCGAACGTGAATAAGACGATCGACACCAACGCCGGTGAACTTCTCGATTGTTCCTGCCGGCCAGCGAACATCGATATCAACCAAAGTGGAGTCACCCAGACCGAAGTGCAATCGGCGATCATTCACGGAGAGATAAGAGGACTGAGCCATCACTTCCTGGACCTGCGACCTGTCTCCATAGCGGACTATGACGCGTGTGCCGATCGCGCTGCGGTTCGACTTAACGCCCGTGAGTTTTACCTTGATCCAGTGATGGTCGCCTGTGACGTCGTTACGCAGAAGTGAAGGCGGCTCGTTCTGGTTCACGACAACGATGTCCACGTCTCCATCATTATCGAAATCGCCGAAGGCACAGCCGCGGCTGGAATGGGGCACTTCCAGGTCCGGCCCGGCTACTCCGATCAACTGTTCAAACTTGCCTTGGCCAAGATTGCGGAAGAGTACACGCGGGGTCTTGTACGGAGAGCCTGGAAGCTTCTTTTCTACTTCGGGGTAGATGTTGCCCGTGACCCAAAAAACATCGGGCGCACCGTCGTTATCGAAGTCGGCAACTCCCACGCCCCAACTTACGTAGCGCGTTTCGGCCGCCAAACCCGACCGCGCTGCTACATCTCGAAAATGCCCTTTGCCGTTGTTGAGGTAAAGTGCGACTGTATCGTCCTGAAAGTGTGTCTTGAGGATTCCGAGTTTGCCGTCAAGGTTGAAGTCGCCGATGGCGAGTCCCATACCCGCTTGCTCCATCCCATCCTCGCTCAAGGCCGCACCGCGCTCGAGTGACTGCTCTGTAAACGTTCCATCGTGGTTATTACGAAACAGCAGGCTGGGTGTGGAATCGCAGGCCACATAGATATCGGGCCAGCCGTCGTCATCAAAGTCGGCGGCAACTGCGGTCAGTCCGAACCCACCTTCCACCTTGCCGATTCCCGAGGACTCCGTGACATCGGTAAAGGTTCCGTCCCCGTTGTTCCGATACAGCGAGTGCCGTCCATAGGGCAAGCCTCGTGGGCCGCAATTCACCAGAACGCCCTTGTAGTTGCAGCTTCCGCTGCTGCCCGCGCGCGGTACGGATGCGTAATCGAACACTACATAGTTCGAGACGAAAAGATCCAGGTTGCCATCGCGGTCATAATCGACAAACGTGCAACCTGATCCGAAGCGGGTTGCGGCAGACCAGAGCTTAGCCTCCTTGGTGACGTCGGTGAACGTGCCATCGCCATTGTTGCGATAAAGCACATTCTGGCCCCAGTAGGTAATGAACAAGTCCTCGAACCCATCGTTGTTGTAATCGCCGACCGTGACGCCGTACGCGTATCCTGTTCGGAAGAGGCCGGCCTTCTCGGTGACATCGGCGAATGTGCCGTCGCGGTTGTTCTTGTATAGACGGTTCGACGCGGTAGCGGGCGGATCGCCAAACCTCGATCCGGAGAGCACGAAGATATCCAGCCAACCGTCATTGTC
>DASQVJ010000228.1:0-6523 GCA_035640835.1 Bryobacteraceae bacterium | reverse complement strand
CGTAATCGGCAACAAGGTACGTGCCCTGAGCATTCGGGAAGCGCGAGCCTCGATACACGTAGCCACCTGTGATCGACACGCCTTCGCTACGGCCATACTCGAAGATCGGCAACACGGTGCCTTGGCGCCGGCAATCTGCCGGTGGAATATTGCAGCGCGATGCTTCGAGAACGCGCCAACCATAGTTCTCTCCGCCCTTGCTACTCGCGGGCTGAAAGTCGACCTCCTCCAGAGTGTCCTGGCCGACGTCGGCTATGAAGAGATCGCCTGTGAGACGGTCGAAGGAGAATCGCCACGGATTACGCAGGCCGTATGCCCAAATCTCACCCCTGCCACCCGAGCCGTTGGCGAAGGGGTTCGATGGAGGAATGCGATACGCATCCAGGCTCGATTCCACATCGATGCGCAGCATCTTGCCTAAGAGCGACTGCAGATTCTGCGCGTTGTTGTGCGGGTCGTTCGAGCTTCCGCCATCGCCCATTCCGATGTATAGAAAGCCGTCGGGACCGAACTTGTTCAGTCCACCATTGTGATTTGCGTAGGGCTGAGGGATGGTCAGCAGAATCTGCTCGCTGTTGGGGTCCGCAGTCAGACCATCCGAATTGGTGCGGAACCGCGAGATTACGGTGGCGCCGGCCGGAGTGCTTGTGTAGTTGACGTAGAAGTAGCGCTTGTTCGCGTAGTCTGGAGGGAACGCCACGCTCAACAATCCACGCTCGCCGCAACAGAGGACGCGCCCCGTGATGTTAAGGAACGGCTGCTCCCGCAAAATACCGTTTTGAATGATTCGAATCCGGCCGTGTTGTTCCGTCACAAACAGCAGATCGGAGCTGTCTCCTGCGTGAGTGAGATAAGTCGGGAAGTCGAGGCCGGACACGATTTGCGTCAGTCGAAGGTCCAGCTGTTGACCGAATGCAGTAACCGCACAGAATGAGAGCGCGACACACGATGAAAACGCCAAGCGCTTCAGGTACATACTCCCTTTAGATCGCCGAGAGCTGCACAATGGTTTCGAGATGGTATGTCTGCGGGAACAAATCGATGAAAGTGACTTGTTCGAGTCGATATCCACCGGCCGTGAGCGCTTTCAAATCTCGTGCCAGCGTTGCGGGGTCGCAGGCGACAATCACAAGCTTCGGAGCCTTGACCCTTAAGAGTTGCCGAACGGCTTGTGGTCCTAGCCCGGAGCGCGGAGGGTCTGCAAGGATCGCTTGCGCCTCGCCTTCGAAACCGGCCAGGAACTGCTCGACGCCGCTCTTTACAGCCTTCACTTTCACGCCGGCGCGGTCAGCATTAAATGCAAGGTCATCGACCGCGCTGGCGCTTGATTCGACCGCAATCACTTCGGGGATCATGCGAGCGAGCGGGATGCTGAAGAGGCCCACGCCCGCATAGAGGTCGAGGACAGTTCGGCCGCTGAGCGGTTTGATGGCTGTTTCCACGAGCCTGTCGATCAGGAACCGATTAACCTGAAAAAACGACTTGTGGCTCACGCGGAAACGGAACCCGGCGGCGTCGTAGTCGATGGGCCCGGAGACCAGTCCTTCGATTTCCTGCGCGGCCCACTCGAAGAACGCCTTGGCGATCGGACGTTCGGTCTCGAGCACATTCAGCTGCACCTGCTTCTCATCGGTGAACACTTCAACCGATCGGAGGAAGTACGGAAAGCGCTTGCTTCGTCGCATGCCGTGCAGCGCTTTGAGAACTCGATTGATGGTGGGTGAGGAGATGGGGCAAACATCAGCCTTTACGACATTGTGCGAACCCGCGCCGAGATACCCGATCTTGAATCCATCGATATGAAATTGCGTGCGGTTGCGGTATGCATAGGGCTCGGCGGACACGATTTGGATCTCGCCGGGAATATCGATCCGGCCAACGCGTTCGAAGACCTCGCGCAGGATCTGGACCTTCTGCTCGAGTTGATAGGCGTATTCAGCGTGCTGATAGTGGCATCCTCCGCAGCGCGTAAAATAGGGGCACTCGGGTTTAATGCGCTGCGGCGACGCGGTCTTAATTTCGACGAGTCGGCCTCGCAGGACGTCTTTGCGGACGGCACCAGCTTCGACGAGGACGTCTTCGCCGGGTAGCACGAAGGGGACGAGCACCACTCTTCCATTTACACGTGCGAGGCCCTCCCCACCGTACACAAGCTTCTCGATCGTCGCCTCGATCAGTTCAGGGCGTAACGGTTCCTGTTGCGGTTGAGGAGTAAAGTCGGAGACGGCGACGTCTTGTTCCGGCGTTGGATCGGCCAGGACTCGCTCGTCCTTTGTTCGATTTTCATTGGTCACGATACGATGGGAGTTCCTTATCCCTACTCAGCATGAAAGCACGAGTTTTCTCCGGCGTCCAACCGACCGGCAATCTACACATCGGGAACTATCTGGGCGCGCTTAAAAATTGGGTCAAAATTCAGTACGACTACGAGAGCATTTTCTGTATCGTGGACCTGCACGCAATTACGGTGTATCAGGATCCGGCAGAGCTGAAGGCAAAGATTCGCGAGATCGCAGGGATCTTCATCGCAGCAGGCATTGACCCGAAGCATTCCTCCGTGATGGTGCAGTCGAGCGTTTCTGGCCATGCGGAACTCGCCTGGATGCTGACCTGTGTGACACCGATCGGCTGGCTATATCGGATGACCCAGTTCAAAGCCAAAGCCGAGCAACAGGAAACCGTGGGCGATGGGCTGTTGCAGTATCCGGTGCTGATGGCCGCGGACATCCTGCTGTATCAGGCTGGCATTGTACCTGTGGGCGACGATCAGGCTCAGCATCTTGAGCTGACTCGCGACATCGCCCAGCGCTTTAATTCGCTCTACGGCGAAACGTTTGTGATGCCGGCAACGAGCCTGCCGGCTGTTGGCGCTCGCGTGATGGGGTTGGATGATCCCGAGAAAAAGATGAGCAAGTCGGCGCCAGGATCGAACCATTCGGTCGGCATCTTGGATCCGCCTGACGTTGCGCGGAAGAAGATTATGCGCGCAACCACCGATTCGAATCCGGCGGTCGATTTCGAGACGGCCGGACCGGGCGTGCGCAACCTGCTCTCTATTTTTCAGGCCTTCAGCGAGTGGACGGACGACCAGATAACAGCGCATTTCGCAGGCATCCGTTACGGCGACTTGAAGAAGCAAGTGGCAGAGATGGTGGTTACGAGCCTCGAGCCGATTCAAACGCGATACAAGGAGATCACTGAAGATCCTGCTTACCTGGACTGTGTGCTTGAAGAAGGTGCGTCGCGGGTCCGGCCGATTGCGAGCGAGACGGTAGAACTCACGAAATCCCGCATGGGTCTGTACACGCCGAGCCGTATAGTGTGAGGCGTATATTGTGAGTGAGCGGCCTATCAGCCTGCGCGCCTACGCGCGTTTGCTGCGGACGAATCGCAACGTACGCCTGTTGTGGATCGGGCAAATGGTGAGCCAGATCGGAGACTGGCTGTACGTGGTCGCCATCTTCGATGTGCTGCTCGCCTCTACGGGCAGCGCCAGGACCGTTGCATTCGCTTTCGTGCTGATGGTGTTGCCACAGGTGTTCGCGGCTCCTGCTGCCGGAGTGCTCAACGATCGCTTGAGCCGGCGGAAGATGATGCTGATCTCCGACTGGGCTCGAGCTGCCATTGTCTTCGCCATGATTTTTGCGCAGACGGCGGATCGCTTGTGGTTGCTCTACCTGCTGCTGATTCTCGAGACGATCTTCTGGGCGCTCTATGAACCTGCAAGGAACGCGGTGATCCCGAATATCACGTGCAGCAAGGAAGAGGCTCTGGTTGCGAATGGATTGAGTGGTCTCACATGGTCAGTCACGTTGATGCTGGGGTCGGCTATTGGTGGTGTGCTTGCGGCGACGCTCGGCCATAACTTTGTGTTCGTGGCGAACTCGTTGACCTTCGTCGTGTCCGCGTTCTGTGCGTGGGGAATGCGCTTCCATGAACCGCACCTCGAGCATGTCGAGCCGATGAAGCTTCGCGATCTTGCGGACTTTCGGCCATTGCTTGAAGGAGCCTCGTACGTGCTTCGAGATCGCTGGCTGGGGGCGACCATGCTGGTGAAAGCGGGCCTGGGTGTCTTGGGAACCAATTGGGTGGTGCTGCCGATAATGGGCGAGCGCATCTTCCCAATGCAACTGAGCCTTTTGAGTCCAAGGGCAGGTGGAATGCTGGCCATGAGCCTGCTCATGGGCTGCCGTGGAATCGGTGCGTTTCTTGGACCTTTGGCTTCGTCTCGAATCGTTCCGAATCACGATGCAGGCTATCGCACGGCGATCCTCGCCTCCTTTGGAATGGCTGCCGCCGGGTATCTCGCGCTTGGACAAGCGTCGGAGTTGTGGATTGCTGGACTGGCCGTCGCTCTCGCGCACTCGGGTGCCTCGATCGCCTGGGTGTACTCGAGCACGCTTCTGCAGACTCACACGGATGATCGCTTTCGCGGACGCGTGTTCTCGGCGGAATTTGCCATGAGCATGTTAACGCTGTCTGTGGTGAGCTACTCGGCGGGCGTTCTGGTGGATGAAGGCGTATCGATCCGGATGGTCGCGACGCTCACGGGAGCAATAGTGATTGTTCCGGCGATTCTATGGTCGTTGGCTCTTCAGAGGTGGCATCCAGCGAGAAGCGTGTGATGCTGTTAAAGCCCTCGCGCAGGCTCGGCGGGACGAAACGGCCGGCCAATAAGTCCATAGCGTATTCGGGAACCTGGCGTTCGCGTGCCCGGTTACGCGCCTTGCAGACCTCGAGCGGGATGTCGAACCAGAGCGCGTGTATCTCGCAATCATGAAGCTCGGCGAGTCTGATCCAGGAGCGGCGTTCCCAGCGCGTCAGGTTCGTCGAATCCTCATAGGTGCAAGGGCGACCGAGCTGAAGTCGTCGAGATACGAGGTCTCGAGCGGTGGCGAAAACCTGGCGGTGGTGCGTTTGTGCGGTCTCGTCGTCAACGAGCAGCAGGCGAATCTCGTCACTCGAGATTGCTTTGATGCCGCGTTCCTTCAACCAGGAAGACTTGCCGCTTCCGGGAAGACCTATCATCAGAAAAAGGCGTTGCGATTTAGTTCCGCAGAGCTTTGCCATGAGTCAGCCAATGTGACAGCCGCTCCTTTGTCGCCTGCGTTTGGCAGAGGCTTACAACGGCATCGCGCTCGAGCCTCAGCAGTTCTTGCTCGCTGATAATCCGCTCATCACCCCCGGATAAAACATAGGCAAGCGATCGGGCAATCGTCACATCATGCGGGCTGAACTGACCATCTGCCTGTTTCCGCTCGATGTGCCGCTCCACTTGATCCCGAACCAGCGCGCCGCCGGTCACTAACGCGTCTGCACGATCTCCTCTCTGGTAGCTGCTGACGAGGGAGAGCACGCGCGCCTTCGCGTCTGCGATCAAGCGCCGTTTGTTCATCGTCAACGCGAAGTCTTTCGGGAGGTATCCAAGGGCGACTGCCTCAGCGGCACTGCTCGAGGTCGATGCCTTCATCAGCAGGTCGAGTACGGCGATCGGATCGTGCATCCTCAAGAGCAACTGTGTGGTAGCGCCCCCAAGGGGAACAAGGCCGTACGATGTTTCGTTTGCACCAAGGTAAAGCTCAGCGTGCACCTGCACCGCGCAAGTATACTGCAGCAGGTCGTACGCGATCCCCGAGGTCCGGCCATAGGCTGCTGCTATGACGGGCTTCGGCGCGTATTTGAGATTCAAAAGGACTTCATGCCAGGTCTCGAGTCGTGATGCCAGTTCGGTCCAATGCTCGGCTTCGATGAGCGTCCAGAGGGATTGGAGGTTTGTGCCGCTGGCAAAATCGGCGCTCTCGCCGGCAATGACCAAAGCGTCGTAATCGGTGCTCAGAAGCGAGATGGCGGCCTTCACCATTTCAATCGTTGGAGTGTCCACAGTGTCTTTGGGGCCGTGTAGCTCCATGCAGAGCACTCCATCCCGCAAGTCGACAAGTGATGCCCAATCGTTACGCTCGAGCACACCGCGAGCCTTCTTGAGATCGCTCAGCACTAGGACTCCAGGCGTTAGCTCGAGACTTCGGAAGCTGCGCGTTGCGAGGTCAAAATATTCGACGATGGGTTCGCCCTCGACTGCCGTGTCTCGATAAAAGCCGACCTCCCCGGAATCGAGAATGGCACGGGCGATCGGCGGCAGGGTACGGCGCTCGGCGATCATGCGCTGAGCGGTCGTCGAGAACCCGAGGGTGTCCCAGAGTTCGAACGGGCCGAAGGTGTGACCGTAGCCCCAGCGCATCGCTCGATCGATCTCGACGATGCGATCCGATATCTCGGGCACCAGAGAAGCGGCGTACTCGACGTAGTCGCTCAGGACGCGCGAAAGGAACTTACCGACAACGCCGTCAGCCTGGACCAGCGACCGGAGTCGATGCGGAAGATCGGCGACTTTTGCGAGCGCAGCGAGCTGAGGGAATGAGGACGTCGCCGCGGGATGGTACTCCAGTGTTCGCCAATCGATCGCATGGAGTTCCTTCGCAGCCCCCACACGTTTGTAGAAGCCTGCGCCGGTCTTGTCACCCAG
>DASQVJ010000227.1:0-2628 GCA_035640835.1 Bryobacteraceae bacterium | reverse complement strand
GACGGCCTTCGGCGACGCCGGACGGCTAAAGCAGATCATTCAGAACCTGGTAAGCAATGCGATCAAGTTCACGGAAACGGGCTCGATCCGCGTTCGCCTAAGGACGCAGAAGGCATCGACCGATGTCGTCGTCCTGTTCTGTGAGGTTTCGGACACGGGTATCGGAGTTCCTCAAGAACAGAGGTCTCGACTCTTCAATCGTTTCGCCCAGGTCGACACTCCGCATCGAAGCAAGTACGGCGGCAGTGGACTCGGCCTTGCGATTTCGCAGCAAATCGTGCACTTGATGGGCGGCGAGATCGGCTATCTCGACAACAACGGAGGCGGAAGCACCTTCTGGTTCCACGTTCCCCTGCTTGTCAGGTCAACCGAGCAGGCTGAGCCGGCGTTATCGTCCGCAGCCGACGCGCAAGGGACGAGCGAGCCTGCCCCCTGTCGAATCCTGGTGGTCGAAGACAACGAGGTGAACCAGAAAATCGCCCTTCGACTCATCGAAAAGTCTGGGCACCAGGCTAAGGCGGTCTCCAACGGCCGCCTCGCTGTGGAAGAGCTCTCAACCACCGCGTATGACCTCGTCCTAATGGATGTCCAAATGCCCGAGATGGATGGATTCGAGGCGACCATGGCGATCCGATCGCTCGATAAGGCGATCCGGAGCGTCCCGGTAATCGCAATGACAGCGAACGCGATGGCAGGCGATCGCGAGCGATGCTTGCAGGCAGGAATGGACGACTACGTCAGCAAGCCCGTGAACCTGAAGCTGCTCCGCAAGACCATCGACAAGTGGCTGATCCGATCGAGATCCGGCCAGACGATGCTCGAAAGCGAGCCCGTCGGATCAAGTGCTCGCTAGCTCGGCTGACCTGTTTCGAGCGGTCGTGTGACGACTGGCCTCATTGGCGAAGGGCAGCAGCCGATAGGACACACGTCGTGCGAGGGGCCACGATTTCCGAGTGCCTGCTTCGGATAGCTGGGGTCCAGACGCTCGAGTACCAGGTCGCGGATCATCCGTACGAACTCCGGGTGTGCGCCCACTGTGCTTGCCCGTCGCACCTCCATACCGAGTTCCTTACAATGGTCGACCGCTTCGGTATCGAGATCGTAGAGGACTTCCATGTGGTCCGAGATGAAGCCAATGGGCACGATGACCACGTGCTTCGTCCCGCTTGCACGCAGAGCTTGCAAATGATGGGCGATGTCCGGTTCGAGCCACGGCTGTGACGGCGGACCGCTCCGGCTCTGGTAGACGAGACTGTAGTTCTCAACGCCCGCACCGCCGGCAACAAGCCCGCAAGCGTCCTGCAACTGAGCCACGTAATCTGACGTCGATGCCATGCTGATCGGGACGCTGTGGGCCGTAAAGACGACTGCTGCTCCCGGCAACTCCGCCAATGCTGATCGCAGGTTCTCGATCATTGGTTGAATGAAACCAGGGTGATTGTAATAGACACGGAGCTTGTCTACTTCGGGAGCCTGGCCCGCCAACGCAGCGTGTGCTCGTTGGATGTCCTCACGATACTGCCGACAGCCGGAATACGAGCTGAACGCGGAGGTCACAAACGCCAGCGCGCGTCGAACACCGTCGCGATGCATCTGCCGAAGCGTATCTTCGAGCATCGGGTGCCAGTTGCGGTTGCCCCAATACACGGGCAAGGCGGGGCCCTCCCGATTCACCAGCTCCTGATAAGCCGCAATCAGCGCGCGATTCTGATCGTTGATGGGACTTTTCCCGCCGAAATGGTAGTAATGCTCGGCGACCTCGAGCATTCGCTCGTGTGGGACATTCTTGCCGCGAAGAACGTTCTCGAGGAACGGAATCACGTCCTCCGGCCTCTCCGGACCGCCGAAAGACACAAAGAGTACAGCATCGTATTCCTGTGGCACGCCACTATTATGGATGCGGTGGTAAGCTGATCGCGTGCAAGAATCCACTGCGGCCGTTCGGTCCCCTCAAGCGATCGCCTCGTCCGAGTCTCCTGTCGCGGCCCAGAGACTGCTGTCGCTGGACGTCTTCCGGGGTGGCACGATCGCTGCGATGATCCTGGTGAACAATCCTGGCACCTGGACTGCCGTCTACCCGCCGCTCGAGCATGCCGCGTGGCACGGCTGGACCTTCACGGATCTGGTTTTTCCGTTCTTCCTTTGGATGGTCGGCGTATCCGTCACGTTTTCTTTCGCAAAGAGAATCGCGAACGGAGACGACAAGCGCCGGTTATGGGTTCACGTCCTCCGCCGGTCCTTTCTGATCTTTGCGATCGGTTTGCTCTTGAACCTCATCCCGTACTTCCGCTTTGACACTGTGCGGATTCCGGGAGTCCTGCAACGAATCGGCATCTGCTACCTCGTCGCCGCGTCCATATTCCTGTTCAGCAACGCCCGGCAGCGCATCGGGTGGACCATCGCCCTCCTGAGCTCCTACTGGCTGCTGATGATGTACTACCCTGTCCCGGGTGTCGGCGCAGGGAACCTCAGCGAGGAAGCCAATTTCGCCAAGTATGTCGACGGCCTGATCCTCCAGGGACACATGTGGGCGCAATCCAGAACTTGGGATCCGGAAGGTATCATCAGTACGCTCCCCGCGATCGCAACTGTCTTGTTTGGCATATTCGCAGGCGAGATTCTTCGCAC
>DASQVJ010000226.1:0-14600 GCA_035640835.1 Bryobacteraceae bacterium | reverse complement strand
TCTGAACTGGTCTGCCGCGATTGGCGCGGGGCTATTGGCAGCGACGAACCTGCTCCCAGGCGCCGGCCGGTTGCTCGGGTTGGTCCCGATCGGTGCTGGTGGCGCGCTGCTCTCCGTCGGTTCCGCACTGGGGAGCTTCGTGATTAATGAAATGATGAAGCCGCCTGCACAAACCGCTCGACCGCAGGCAAACAGTCGAGTCGAACCGGAATAATCGCGCCTAGGCTCTCCTACCCCTGACTCCGTTCTTCTCGGCGAGCGTGAGGGCATACCAGAACATGCTGGCTGCAGCGGGCCAGACGTTCTGCCGATAGACCTGCAGGCCGCCCGCTACCGCACACGCGAGCATGAGTACGCTATCGAAGTCCCAGCCGCCTCGCGTGGCCGTGTTGATCCGAGCGTCAACCTGATCCAAAAGGCGGTGTGCTGTCGCAGTCGGCAGCACTCGAGGCTCCGGCGGAGCAACATGGAACAGTTCTGCTGCCTGTGCCATTTGAAGGATCTTTTCTGATTCCGTGCGATGGAGGACCAGAATGCTTCCAGTAAGCGGCTTCGCCTGGACGGCCTCCACACCCGGAAACTCACGAATTGCGCCGGCCACCCAATCGAAGTAGCCTTGATCAGAGCGTTTTTCAGGTACACGAAATCGAATCCGACCAGCGATTTCGTGCTGAACCTCCGCTCTCGGCGTCACTGGACCTTTCCTCCGTTCGCGCTTACCTCCTCTTGCCGCACCTCGGCCTGTCCTTCGAGTTCGGCACGCGCTTCGGCGAAAAGATCCTCGACCACCTCGCCCATCTCGGCGGCCATCAATCGGCCTTTTTGATACACCAGGAGACCGCCTTTAATGGTTGCTTTCGCCAGCGGCCGCCCGAGACCGGCGAAGGCCGGCGTGAGTCCTTTCACCAGGCCCAGTGCAGCCATGCCGACGGCCGCAGCCAGTAGGTATTTCGCTTCGTCTTTGTCCATGAATGCCATGCCTACGCTCCTTTTCGACTCCTGTTCTCAATCAGATCGCTCCTCGACACGAATTCGTAATGAAACAGTAATTATCCGCTCACAGTTAATCGTCAATCTGTAGCTTGATGACATTAGAGAGCCATCGCCCTCCCTACATCCATCACATCCCTGGCCGGTTGCGCGTCAGATGCGCACCGATTCGCGGCCGCGCGGAACTCGCGCCGTACCTGAAGGCGAGCCTCGAAGCACTGCCGGGAATCGCGAGCGTTGAGGTTAACTCGTTGACCGGCAGCGTCAAGGTTCAATATCGCCAGGGGCACACCACCGCAGACGCGATCTTAGAGTGGCTAAAGCAGCAGGGACTAACGGCTTCCGACGCCAAAGTGCCTGCTAAAACAGAACGGGAGCTGGAACTCCCGTCCTTGCCGCCGGGTTACGGCAGCGCCCTCGCCCGCAAGCTGGCTAGTGTCGCTCTAGAGAAGGCGATCGAGCGTTCAGTCGTGCTGCTGGTGGCTAGCCTCCTCTAGCCCTGTTGTTTCCTCTTTTCTCCGCGCTCAGGGCCCGCCCCCTTTGCTTGGGCTTCGCCCTCAGGCGGCGCCGCGCCGTGGGCCTCGCGCTCGTGAGTGCCAAGTTCCCGTTTTAGCTCTTCGATCCTGTTTTCGAGCGCCTGGATTTCCGAGCGAGTCACGACACCCAAGCGTTGAATGGTGGATTCGATCCGCTCTTCGATCTTGCCGCCGGTCGCACCGGTGCCGGCACGGGTCACCTTGGTCGCAAAGTTCTTCACCCCACTCTCGACGCCTCCCACCGCACTCGATACTCCATGAGTGACTACAGGTTGCGCCTCCCGTCCCTTCCGCGCGAGAGCACGGATTAATCGAGCTGTCTGTTCGCCTGCAACGGTGACCAAGCCGAGGGTCACCCACCAAACGCCCTGCGCCGCGCCGACTACGGGGGCTGCAAGTGTGCGCCCCGCATGCGCGGTATCGGCCATCTGATCGGTCATTTGATTAACGGTCGTTGTCGGATTAGTGGCCATTTCGAACCTCCAGAACAAAAGCAGTGTAAAGCCGTTCGCGCTGTAACGCAATCGTCATGCTTCGCCCTATTGGAGTTCGCCCGCGCCCGAAAGGTTGCCGTGTTCGCCTTAAAAGCTGAAAAGATTAAAAAATCGAGCTTGCCAGCCGCCAGGTTGTCACGACCAGGCCTACAAGGCCGAGTAGGGGCAAGATCAGAATGACGGCCAGGCTCGCAACCAGCGTCACCAGGAATGCTGTATCGCGTACGCCCGTGCGTTCGCCCGACAATGCCTCGGAGTACAGCTTTATGTTCCGGCTGTTCGATTTAAAGAAGAAGTCGAAGATATCACCAGCGATTGGCACCATGCCGATGAGCGCGTCGATTCCGGTATTCACGAGCATGCGAGTGATCGTTGAACGCGGAACACCCTGCCGGAACGCCGAGACGATGATGAGCGCCGCCAAAGCCGCTCCAGCCGTGTCGCCGACGTTTGGAATGAGCCCCAGAATCCCGTCAAGACCAATGCGAAGACGCCCCGGCAGCGGGACCGAGCGATCGAGAAGCCACGCGAGTTTCTCGACGAAGGTGAGCGGGCGATCTGGGCGCTTGGCAATACGCATGGACGGCTGATCCATGGATCAGCACTTCCATTCTCAAACATCAATACCTGAACTGTACGAACCCCAGCCTTGGGTGGGCCGAGTTGATTGCGGTCATTTATAGGCTGGTGAAAAAGGCTAATTAGCCACGGATTCACACGGATAAATCAAATGTTTTCAATCTCTGTTTATCAGTGTTCATCCGTGGCCAACTTTCTTAACGGATGTGCCGAGGTCAGCCGAGAATTCTGTCCTTCAGCCTGATTTCCGAACTCGACGCTTCCGTGCAGCTTTACGCTTGCACTCCGTAAAAGGATCACCAATAAGCCAGCACCAAGTCCCATCTGGCTGCCGTCGCGCCAACTCGATTGCGCAGACCTTCCTCTCGGCCGGAGCATACATCGTCCATTCCGTGTGCATAAGAGCGATGCCTCCGGTTTGCACGACCTGCCTGATTTTGAAATCAAGAGCGGTTTTCGCGGCAGCCATCGGTGCCAGTTCCGGCTTCAAGCATTCTCTACCCTGTTGCACTTCGCCGGCTCGATTGAGAAACACCGCCTCCGGGTCATAGATACTCAGAAGGCCTTCAATATCGCCCTGCGACATATACCGCCGGAACAAGTTGCAAGTTTCTTCAGGACTTTTCGCTGCCATGCATGCATCCATCTCCTGTTCGTTTGGATGAGTTACGGAGCGAAAGCGATCCTGCTTACACGACGACGCCCTCCCATTCGGGAGCTATCCGCCTTTCATTTCCTGGAGCGTTTGTTTCGGCCCGCAGACGAGAGGATGAGATCAGCCCACGCTCTCTCCTTTCTCGTCAGCGGCCCCCCGGTTTCCTGGAGTGCGTGGTCCAGCATCTCCTTCCAGCCCGCTGGATCATGAAGAGCAACCCCAACCGCGTGGTCCACAAACGCCGAGACGCTGGCCGTGCAACCGGCGGCTACCAGCGAGCGAACCTCCTCCAGTTGCTCGTTGTCCAGCCTGATTGTGATCTTCGTCCTCGCCATATCTACCTCAACATACCTAAGAGCAGTGCACCCAGATCCTCACACAGCCGCGCAGCCATCTTCCTTGCCGAATGGGCGACCGACCGCAGAACCTTCGTCGCCGGTGCGTCCGGCCAGCATCGTGAAGAAGAAGCGGCTTCCCTCTCCAGGCGCGCTCTCGACCCAAATGCGTCCACCCTGAAGTTCTACCAACCGCTTTGTGATTGCCAACCCGAGCCCCGCGCCATTCTGTTCACCCGTCGTCCCCGCCCGGACCTGATAGAACTCCTCAAATATCGTGCGATGCTCCTCCTCGGGTATGCCGATGCCTGTATCGCTGACCACGAAACGTACCTCGCCCTCGTCACCCTCAGCAGTTATCCGTACCTTGCCGTCCGGCGGAGTGAACTTCACAGCATTACTCACAAGGTTATAGAGGATCTGTTTGAAACGCGTGCGGTCGGCATAGATCCGAAGTGCCGGATGAACCTCGCTGCGCAGGTCGATTCGGTTTGCCTCGGCGAGCGCACCTGCAACAGACAGGACTTCTGAGATCGCATCGCCGGCAGGGAACTGCTCGTACCGCAGTTCAATTCTCCCCGCTTCAATTCGCGAAAGGTCGAGGATCTCATTGACCAGCGCGATCAGATGGTCCGTGCCTTGCTTTACGTGCTGGACATAGTGGCCGTAGATTTCCCCGAGCGGTCCCTCGTTCTGTTCAGCAAGCAGATCCGAGAACCCGGAAATCGAGTTTAGCGGGGTTCGCAACTCGTGACTGATACGGGCGAGAAACTCACTCTTCAGGCGACTGGCTCTGACCAGTTCCTCATTGCGCTCGGCAAGTTGCCTGTTAGCTTCCGCCAATTGGGCAGTGCGCTCCCTGATTCTCTGTTCCAACTGCTCATTCAGCCGCTGCACCTCCCTCTCGGCCTCTTTCCGCTCGGTGAGATTAAGCACGAGCGTCACCGCCTCACTCCGCGCTTCGTCGATGGCCGCACCGGCGACCAGCACCGGCACGTGGCTGCCGTCCTTCCGCACGTACTCCTTTTCGAACACATCACAGGTTCCCGTGGCGCGTACCTGGGCCAGAGCCCGTTCATTCGCGAATTGCCATTCGGGAGGCGTCAGCTCTGTCCACCGGAGACGTCCCGAGGTTAGCTCCTCGCGGCTATATCCCACTATCTCGAGAAAGGCGTCATTGGCCTCGATGATCGGGCCATCAAGTTTCGAGATCACCACTCCGATTATGTTGGCGTCGACCATCCGCCTGATCTTCGCGTCGCGTTCCTGGAGCTCGCGCTCCGCTTCTTTAGCTGCCGTAATGTCGATCACGGCGCCCACAAAATCGGTGTCGGTGAATGAATCATGTACGCGGCCACATGTTACGCGCAGGTACTTAACCCTGCCGTCCGGCATCAGCAGGCGGTTCTCGATATGAAAGTCACTTCGGTCAATCGACGTTCGATCGATCACCTCCTTCACACGAGCCCGATCGTCAGGATGCGCGCGCTGCAGAATAAACTCGATCGTCGGCTTGGCCTGGGGATCGAGTTCAAAGATTCGAAACATTTCCAGCGACCAACTGATTTCACCACTGTCGAGATCCCAGCCGAAGCTGCCCGTATGGCTCAGGCGCTGCGCTATTGCCAGAGAAGCTTCGCTCCGGCGCAGCGCTTCGTCGGAACGGCGGCGCTCCGCCCTCTCTCTGGCTTCGCGTAGCGCTCGCTCTACCGACGGCACAAGCCGAGACAGCCGCGATTTCAGGATGTAATCCGTCGCGCCGATTTTGAGGGCTTCGACCGCGACTTCCTCGCCTAGCGTTCCGGAGACGAAGATAAACGGCAGGTCCGGTCTTTGCTTCCGGGCAATTCTCAACGCCGAAAGCCCATCGAACGACGGGAGAGTGTAATCCGCCAGGATGACGTCGAATCCGCCCTGTTGTAGTGCTGCAACGAAGTCGGATTCCGTTTCGACCCGGGTGAAATTGCAGGCAATCCCGTCTAATTGGAGCGTCTCCTGCGCTAGCTCGGCATCGGCGGCGTCATTTTCCAGACACAGAATTTCTAACGGAGAACTCATCGAGTGATTACCGCTTCTTCATGCTTCCGGGCGGAGGCTCGTTGACCACTGCCCAAAAAACTCCGAGTTCCTTGATGGCGTTGACAAATTCATGGAAATCCACCGGCTTCACGACGTAGGCGTTGACGCCAAGCTTGTAGCTCGCCACCATGTCCCGTTCTTCGCGGGATGACGTGAGTACGACCACCGGAATCATCTTCAAATCGTCATCCGACTTGATCTGCTGCAGTACTTCGAGCCCGTTGACTTTCGGCAGTTTCAAATCGAGTAGAAGGACCGCAGGATTCTCGCGGGAGCGCCGCATGAAGCTTCCCCGGTAGTACAGGTAATCCAGCGCCTTTTCACCGTCAGGCGCGACAACGACCTCGTTCGCAAGATTATATTCTTCCAAAGCCGTGAGCGTAAGCTCAACGTCTTTCGGGTCGTCTTCGACAAGTAAAATCCGCCCCAATCCGTTCATTTGTCCGCTAGCCCCCTGTGATTCTGGAAAGTGAGAAGTAGAAAGTAGCGCCGCCATCCACTACGCCTTCCGCCCAGGTGCGGCCGCCATGCCGGTGGACAATGTGCTGAACCGTCGCCAACCCGATACCGGTGCCTTCGAAGGGCTCCTGCGCATGCAGCCGCTGGAACACGCCGAACAGCTTGTTGGCATATTTCATATCGAATCCGACGCCGTTGTCTCGAACGAATAGCACGACTTCGTCTCTTGCGTCCTCAATGCATCCAATTTCGATCTCCGCCTGGGGTCGTGTGCGGGTGAATTTCACGGCGTTGGAAATCAAGTTAACCAGCGCCAGACGCAGCATCGAGCGATCTCCATAGCACGCCGGCAATGGATTGATCTTCCAGAAGATGTCCCGCTCCTTTGTATCCTGGCGGACCTCGGCCACGGCTTCTTGAACGAGTTGCTCCAGGTTGACGACGGAATTGTGGGCCTCGGCGCGGCTGATTCGAGAAAATGCGAGCAGGTCGTCGATCAGGCTGCCCATCCGAGCTGCCGACTCCAGGATCATCGTTACATAGTGCACGCCCTTCTCATTGAGAGATGACGCGGCGCTCTTACGGAGAAGCTCCGCAAAACCCGCCAGATGGCGTAACGGTGCGCGAAGGTCGTGCGATATGGAATAGGCGAAGGCTTCCAGCTCCTTGTTGCTGGCTTCGAGCGCGCTGGAACGCTTTGCGAGCTCCTCATTGAGAGCTCGGATTTCCTCTTCCCGGCGCTTTCTCTCGGTGATGTCATTGTTTGTCTCCATGACAATCGGCTGTCCCCTTTCGTCACGCGCCACCGACCATCGACTGGCGACAACCACCTTGGCTCCGTTGGCTCTGGTGTGTCGGAGTTCCCCTTCCCAAACCCCCGTGCGCAGCAGTTCGTCATCAATTTCCTCCAACGGGACCGGGAAGATGGTTTGTAGCAACTCATGGGACCGTCTACCGATCGCTTCCTCCGCACTCCAACCGTACAACTCCTGTGCTCCACGATTCCAGTAAGTGATGAGGCCGTCCACATTGCGGAAGACAATCGAGTCATGTGTCTGATCGAGGAGGCGGACCTGCCTTGCCAGCTTGTCGAAAGACTGGACCTCTTGTTCCCAGCGCTTTCGCGTGGTGACGTCGTTGCTGGTTTCGAGGATCGCGACCGGTCGATCCTCCTGGTCACGCCGAAGGGACCAACGGCTCGACACAATCACCTGGACGCCGTCCGCGTTGGTGCGCACGAGTTCGCCCTCCCATCGGTTCGTCTCCAGCAGCTCCGCCCGGATTTCCTCGACTGCCTGCGGAAAACGGGTGCGCATGAGTTCCTCGGACGATCTTCCGAGGGCTTCCTTCTGCGTCCATCCATACAATTCCTCGGCGCCTGGATTCCAGTACGTGATGATCGAATCCATGTCGCAGACTAAGATGGCGTCGTGCGTTAGCTGCAGCAGCCTGGCTTGTTCCGTTCTCTCCGCTACTTCGAGCTGGAGCTTATCGCGTGTTTCGCGAAGGTCTTCTTCGGCGCGCCGGCGTATGGTGGCAAACCATGAGAGCAGGCAGGCGAATGAGATAAAAACCAGGAAATACGGGAGGTCGGAGACTTTGAATGCCAAAGAGTAGAGTGGAGGCAGGAAGAAGTAGGGCAACAGCAGTGAGGAAAGAAGGACGGCCAACAGCGCAGGTCCTGGCCCTCCATACCAGGAAGCGAGGGTGCACGCAAGGGCCAGCAATGGCACCGCGGAGTCCCGGAACTGGAGTTGCTGGAGGAGTAGGGCCAACCCGATCGCAACGCCGACGGAGAGCATCGCAAGCCCATACCCTTTGAGATCCGCCAGTCGAGCCCTGACTACTGATGAGCGGATGGCGGATTTACTCGCGTCGATACCTGTCGCGTTCATCTTGATGCCCGGGCCCCGGTCATCTACCATGTTGTCGGATTTTCAGGCCGACCGCTCGTTGCCGACAAAAGCACCTTCCGCCGAGTCACAGCTTCCACTCGCGAACACGCAGGTGGTTCTTCATCGAGCTGGATCGTACTCGATGAATACCCCATCCCAAGTAATCTCAAGCATCAAGGTCGCAGCTCTTGCGTTCCATGTGCCTTCATTGTCCGGTCTGATCTCAACCGGCGATGGCTGATCGTTTCCATCATCAAATTGCCACCGTCAGCGTGGGCGACCGGCATTACTGCCCACCCGCGGAACGACCGATTCACCGACCCGCTTGAGACCGTCAAACCGAGCTGCACTCTTCTGAAGCGCAACATCTGTCATGGCGCAAAGACTTATGGCCGCAACTTGACGGTTGACTGTGGCGCTTAAACGCCGCTCGTGCTGCTGCCTTCGGCGGGTGTCGATTCGGATCGTAACTACCGTAGGTCGATCGCGACACCGCGTTCACGGTTCAATTGCTCAGTCAGAGAGAAGTCGACATCATCAAGTGGCAGCTTCTTCCAGCTGTAGCCATTACTCGAGAAATAAAGCGTCCCATCTTCGACGCGATACTCGCGGGCAAGCCACATGCTTCCATCCGTTGCTGCGATGATGTACGCCCATGACTTGGTGACGAGCGGTCGATTCTCGGCCCTGTCGGGGGCTGGCGCAGGGACCGGGGAACGGTAGGTCGATGAATCGTTCGGTTGCGCGACCGATGGCGAGGGGTCAGGGATGCTGCCGGGAAGATTCACAACGATGATCGTCGGACTCGTGTTGTACGCGTACGGATCCGAACTCGGGTACACCGCAGGTGTTGTGTATACAGGTGCCGAATAGGAGTAGAACGGAAAATACGAGCCGCCCCAGCCCCAGGTGCCTCCGTATACCAACCCCCCATATCCATATATCGGCCGTCGGTAACCGAATACCGGCCGTCGATAACCGAAGCCGCCTCTGTAATAGCCGAAGCGGCCTGAATTGTAAAAACCAGCGCCCGTGAAGCCACGGTTCAGACGACCTGTTATGTAAAATCCGGAGCCGCCCCTGAAGCCTCCGCCGCCCCACCGCCCGTAACCAATCGCTCCCGGTGAACGGAAGCCGGATTGCCCACCAAAACCACTGATGCCGCCACCGTGCCGACCGAAGCCGCCCATCCCACGCTGAGCGTTCAGCGCGGTCACGAATAATAGTGCGACAGCGAGGAGTCTCATACCAAAAGGGTACCGCTGAAAGCAGCCCCGCGTTACGGACAAATCTGCGATCTTCAGAATATGCGTGCTGACCGAGTCGAGGTTTCCTGGGATGCAAACAAACACAAGTGGCTGGTGCGGATCGAGGTCGGATCCGAAGTGATACGCCGCCACTGCGACATTCCCCGCCAGGCGAATGAAGAGAAATTGCGAAGCGCAGCAGTACAGACCGTAACGGATGAGGGCTATGAGGTCGACCAGTCCCGCATTCTCGTTATGGGCCAGTAGCGCGACTATCGTGCTCTATCCGATCGATCCCATTGGCCCCGGATAGCTCACCTCCTCGAGGTTCCCGGTATCCACGTCATAGATGAATCCGCGGACTGTGATTGCATCGGGGCCGCTCGTGGGGATCCAAGGGTGGTTCAGGATCGCGGACATGCCGCGCCGCACGTCCCACGTGAGGCGCTCCATGTTCTTTGCATCACGCGGAGCGTCAAGCGGCTCGATCGGTCCACGGAACGCGTGGAATGCCGATGGGGTCGTGGAGCCCTTATGGCAGCTCGTAAACGCGCGACCGGTGGCCTGACCGAGAAGTTTCTCCGCCGCTGGGTCACCTTCCAGGCCCGCCTTGAGCAGGTCGTCTGTAAAGGCGAGCATGCCGCAGCGCGTGTGATGAATGAGGATGATCTCGTTCGTGTTGAGCAGATGATGCGAGATGATCAGGCAGCGGATCGCGTCCTCGCTCACCACGCCTCCTGCATTGCGGATGATGTGGGCATCGCCAGTCTGCAATCCGAGCAGGTCTTCCACATCAAGCCGCGCATCCATGCAGGCCACCACCGCTACACGCTTGGCCGGCTGGATCGGCTGCTTCCCCGGATGCGCAGGCGTGTGGACCGCCTCGCCCGCGGCGTACCGCTTATTGTTCGCCAGATACTGATCCGTCATCGAAGTTGCCATGCTTCCTCCTTACTGTGCCAGTTGACCGTCCTGCAACATTACGGCCCTGAATGAATCAACCACGTACCGCACGAGTGCACGCTGCTCAGATCGAATCGCAGCCTCTCGCGCCTCCAACCGAAGCTACCCTAGGATGTCCGAACCTATGGAAAAAAGCAGGAACCGAAACCGGTTCTTCTCACGGTTCGCGTGTCACAAAGCTACTGGCTTCGGCAGCGAGGCTCACTGTCCAGTTTGCCGACGATCCGCCCACATTCCGATAACCCGACTCACAGCGGAACCACCGGACCGGCTTCGCAGGGCTCAAGTTCCGAGTGGCCCGTCGTCCGGCAGCAATTTCAATTCGGAGTGCGCTAGGCTCAACGCCGGGCTGGATTAACAGAATTGCCTGTTCGAAATTAGGGGGGTCACTGGCAGCCATGTCACATTCCGAAGCCCTATCCCGTCCCGCCATTTGGAGAGTAGAGGAGCGAAAATCTATGAAACGAACCTTCGCTATTATTCTGGCCGCTCTGGCTGCAGCCGCCCTGTTCGGGGGGCTCGTGTATGCCGTGCTGGTGGCCGCGCACGTTTCCGAGCCAGCCGCCACCACGGTTTACGGCCTGACCCCCCGCCGACTCTGGGCCACCACGGTCGCTGTGCTGGGACTGGTCGGCGTGATCATCGGTGGGCTGGCCTTGGCTCGCCCTGCCAGTGGTTTCGGCACCCACTCCGGGCGACTCGGAGCCATCGTGGCACTGGTGGCGGGCCTAATCGCTGTGGTCAATGGCGCACTGAATGTGGCTATCGCCAACGGTGGTCCCGGCACCGGCAACGGAGTAGTCGGTGGCGCAGCGGCGTTTGTGCTGGGGCTGATTGCCATGGCCCTCGGTGGGATGGCTCTGACCCGCCGCCGCACCGCCCTGGAGCCGGGGCGAATCACGTGAGCTCCACCGCCGCTATGTCGGATCCGGCCGCGAGCTTCGAGCCGTACCGCCGCCGCCTGCTCGGTCTTGCGTACCGCATGCTCGGGTCGATGGCTGACGCTGAGGACGCGGTGCAGGAGGCGTACCTGCGCTGGCATGCGGCCGACCGCGACAGAGTGTCGGAGCCAAGGGCATTTCTTATGACCACGACGACGCGGATTTGTCTCGACATGCTGACTTCGGCTCGCGCACGGCGCGAAGAGTACGTCGGTCCCTGGCTGCCGGAGCCGGTTGTTGACACGGCAGCGCTCGCGCCCGACAGCCGCACGGAATTGGCTGAGGATCTGTCGATCGCGCTGCTCTTGATCCTCGACCAGTTGTCGCCGCTCGAGCGCGCAGCCTTCCTGCTGCACGACGTGTTCGACTTCTCGTTCAGCGAAGTCGCCAGGGCACTGGAGCGGAGCGAGGCGGCGTGCCGCCAGCTTGCTACCCGCGCACGCGCGCATGTGCGTGCAACGCGGCCACGCGGTGCGTCCCTGCCGCCGACGCGTTCGGGCGGGATCGATGCGAAACATGCGCAGCTCATTTCTGCATTCGCGGCGGCAACCGAGTCCGGCGATCTCAATGCGCTGATGCAGTTGCTCGCGAGCGACGCGCGCGTCGTCACCGACGGCGGCGGCAAGGTACGGGCGGCGTTGAACGTCATCGACGGCGCTGATCACGTGGCGCAGTTCCTCGTTGACGCGACGCGTAAACGCCCAGGCGCCTGGTGGCGCGAGGACTTCACAGTGCGCTTTGCGACCATCAATGGTCTGCCCGGTCTCATCGTGGACGCACCCGAGGGGCCCGTGCAAACTGCGGCGTTCGAGATTGAGGGTGACGTCATACGGGCTCTGTACGTCGTGCGCAATCCGGACAAGTTACGCCACTTCGCGCCGGCCCGACGAGAGAGCGGTCCCGAATGAACGAGCCTCTGTTGATTCGAGCTGCGGGCAATGCGGCCATCCGCGCGAGTCCCTACATCCTGTACCGGCCAACATCAAGCAGCCGCACCGCTTTGCGAAGCCGAAAATGGAGCGCCGATCCCGACGGTATAAAGAGAGATGCACCCCGGCTCACCGCAGGACGCGCGTCGGGGGTCGGTGGCCGCTTGTCCTCCACGTTTTTTAAAGCCGCGAACGCACCCTCGCTCCCATCGGTGCTGCGAAACTCTGACCATTCCTCACCGAACTTCACCGCCCACCAGTCCAATGTGAGACCGCCAGGGGTGTCCGGATCGGCAATCAGACGCAGGAGAACAATCGATTTCGCGGGAATCACGGTCTTGCTCCCGTCCAATATCAAAGGCTTTTCCACAATTCCGCGAAATGTGTATCCCACCGGATGCTGTTCTGTGTTCACATAATCGATCAGCCGGACCGATGCCGTCGAGCCCGCCGGAGCGTGATCTCCCGGCGGAACGGAAAACGCCGGGAACACAAAGAGGAACAACACGCAAAAAAGGCGCAGAACAAAACGCACATTGATATTCATGTTTCTGTGAGCGCCCCTCCGGCTCGTCACCGGAGGGGCGTTGGCATTGCGTTCCTTTCGTTAGAGCGAACGGAGGAAGTCCAGAATTGCCTGCTTGTCGGACTCCGGCAACGCGCGGTAGCGGCGGATCACTTCGTTTGCCTCCGACGCCGGATACTTGCCGTCCGCCAGCGAGAAGTGTTCATTGATTGCTTCCACCAGATCGTCCGTGCGACCGTCGTGGAGGAAGAACCGGCGCTGGCCGATGCCCCACAGCGGAGTCGTGCGGAACATATCGCCAGTCGCTACACCCTGCGTGATGTGATCCGCAAGCTCTGGACCCATGTGGTGCACCAGCAGGTCCGAGTAAAGGTTCACATCCTTGTTGCCCAGCGCATTCTGGAAACGGATCACCTGAGCCGTCTTCATCGACACCGTGTGGCACCCTACACAGCCGATTCCCGGATTCTGGGGACCCGTGCCGAACAACTGCTGACCGCGTTGCGCGCTCGCCGAAAACGCAACAGGAGTCGGCGGGGCGAGAAAGCGCATGAAGGTCTGGAACAGAACCCAGTCCGGCAGCATCAGAATGTTTTTGAACTCGCCCGGAGCCACACGAACCAGATCGTTCGGCAGCGGCTTGCGCGGACCATTGCATGCCTCAGTCTCATCCGTAGCCTGCGGAAACAGGTCGTTCGTCACGCCCATTTCCACGTTGTAGGCTTCCGCCGCGAACAACTGGATCGACTTATTCTGGGCCTTCCAGCCGAAACGGGCAATCGTGCCGTCATTCGGGCTGCGATTCGCGATACCGCCGATGCCCAGCGTGGCGCGCAACGCCGCAGTGGCATTGAAGCGAGCCATGATTTCGCGATCCTGGATCGCATCGATCAGACCCAGACCGAACACCTGGAGCGGCTGGCGGAAGGAGATGTTGTTGTTGCGAACTTCTTTCTCGAAATCGATCGGCGGGAGAACAGTCGCATTGCATCCGGGAATGCTCGGATCATCAGTGCGGCCGACAATCGTGTAAAGTTGATGAACACCACCGTCCGGCGAGCCATCCGGCTTGCGAATGAAACGGGCTTCCAGAATCGGACCATACTGCCGCATGAACGAAGGAACGCGGTTGGTAGCGCCCTTCCGATGCGGCACCAGATCGAACGCAGGGTTCTCTGGACGGCGGTGAAGGCTCCGCGGATCCTGAGGGTTCGGAACGAGGAAACCACCCGAACCACCGATGGTCGGCTGGCTGTGACAGACAAAGCACGAGTCGGCATTGAAACGAGCACCCAGACCCGCCGAGTTCGTCAGGACCTGGAGGTAGATATCTTCGCCCGTGGCCGAACCTTCCGGCCGGTCGTTGCAGCCTTCGCAGGTCGCTTCCAACTCGGTGAAGTTGATAATGCTCTGATTAAAAATTTCGGTTTCCGGAGCTCCCATGCCCGGCAACGGACCTCCGGCATTCGGCGGTCCCCCACGCAAACCCGTATCGCGCGCGCGGCTATCAATCGTCTGCGCACCAATCGTATAAAGAACAGCCAGGAACACCGTCGCACATGCAATACTGATGCGCGCTGCTCCGGGAATTCGAATTAAAGAGTGACTGATTTGTTTCAAAGTGTGGCCTCTTTCGCTTCGATAGAACACACTCCGCCTACACCAACCATTCACATGTGTTTGCAGAGCCTAATAAGTATCGGTGATGCAGGACGTATTCTCAACTTGATTCTTATCGATTTTTGTGAGTCGTTTGCATTCATTTCAATTAAGCTAAGTGATGTACCGTAGCACACATAGGCTTTATTGCTGGAGACCACGCCCTATTATTTATTTCAAATTCCTGACACACAGCATGCCACATTACACGCAGCATGCCACCTTACAGGATTCAGACAGGATCCCAATGCCCGTTCTCCCGGGCTCGATCGGTAAACGCTGGCCGACTACTCATTAGGTTTCACCAAGTGGC
>DASQVJ010000225.1:0-5702 GCA_035640835.1 Bryobacteraceae bacterium | reverse complement strand
CAACCGGACCACCAGAAACGCCGGCTGTTGCAATGCGCCCGAGAACTGCCGTTCGCCCAAATGCAGCGTCAACTCCGGCCCTGACTGCTTCCGGTTTCCACGCTGCCGTTCAGCCGGCGCTTTGATGAGGCTCATTCCAGGCTGCACCAGCGCCTGAATCTCCGCGGCTTCCAACGGTCGCCGGTACAGCCGTAAGTCGGCCACATTGCCACGAAACGCCTGAGCGCCGAAGAAATTGCCGATTTGCAGATCCGCTTTCGGGTCGTCAAATTGTGCTGCTCCGAGTGCACCCCTCGCGACCAGGTCCCCGTTGACATAGAGCAGAGTTTCATTCCTGCCGCGCCTTATCACTGCCGCGACATGCTGCCAAGTATCCGTGCGAATCACTCCAGGCCTTGACGATACGCTTCCGTTCGCCTGCTCAGCCTGACCCGCTGTTTGGAATCGCAGAGCGCCTCGCCCGTCCGCCAATTCCAGAGACCAGCCGAGCGTTCGGCCTTGCGCTGCCAGGCTCACGATTGCCGCCCTTTCGAGTTGCTTCGGGTGAATCCACGCCGCCACCGAGAAGTCGCCTTCACCGACGTGCCGTTCATCATTGGTTGGCATCGCGCTGCGTGGGATCACCAAAGCATCGGCGCCACCGCTGAGCGCGATTGCCTTGCCCACTGGTGAGTCGACAAGCTCTCCCTTGCCTTCGATCCGACCAGCGAGTGCTTTCTCGCTTGACGCGATCAGCGGCCATGCTCCCGACAGACCTTCTTTCAGACGCGACGCGTCCGGTGTCGCCGGTTTGCTCTCCGCTTTGTAAACATCTACCTGATAGATCCCTGGTTTCGGAATCGTGATCCTTCCAGGGGACCTCGCCACGGTCCATTCGATCCCACCCGCACTTTGCGCCGCCGCGCCGGGATCCAGCAGGAGTCCGTCCTTGTATTTGGCAGCGGAGACGATAACCCGAAAGCGCCCTTCGTCCGGCAATTCCCTCAGGGAAATTTTGAAGTTCGCCTTCGGACCATACGTTCCGTCGTCATCGAACATCTCTTCCGTCGGGATAGCCGGACGCAGTAGCAGTCCTTGCGGAACCACGCTGTACGCGCTGCCTTTCGGATAACCCGGGCTGCCGCGCATGTCCGCAAACACCGCATGATAGATGCTGTCGAAGTCGCGCCATCCGCGAACCGTGTCGTTTCCTCGATATCCCTCGATGAAACGATATCGGGTGCGCATGAAGAAGGGTTCGAAAGCGAACGGCTTCTTAGGCGTTAGTTGAGTGACCAGCACATCCGAGTTCTCGAGCAACTGGCTGCCTGCGCCGAGGATTAATTTCTCGGAGAGCGGCGCAGGATTCACCCCTGCACCCAAATCAACACGGAAGTTCTGGATCGATGGCTTGGACGCCGGATCGACGATGGCTCGGTTCAACGCTTTCTCAGCGATGTCGAAATACGCCTCCATCAGCAGAGGTGACAACTGCAGCGTGTCCTTATTGTTGACGAACCCGTCCTTCGAGACGGCGTCGGGCGGCAGCGCCGCTGTCAGATCGTCGTCCAGACGCAAGAGCTCTCGAAGCGTGTTTCGATACTGTGCAACGGTGAGACGCCGAACCAGACCGTTCTTCGGGGCCGGACGCAGGCGAGCCATCTCGAGACCGCGTGCGATCCACTCGCTCACCTGTTTGCGGCTCTCGGCGGTCGGTTGCGGCAGACCCTTCGGCGGCATCGAACCGCTGCTGATCCGGTGTCGGATCGCATCCCAGACTCTGACATGTTCATCCGGGAACTTTGGATCGAGCACGTCGACTCGAATGCCCGCCGTGCTGTTGTCGACGTTGTGGCAGCCCACGCAGTATTGCGCCAGGAAGGGCTTGACCACTGGCTCAAATGAAGGGTCCGGGACTGAGGATACCGCCTGGGCCGCCAGGAAACGCTCGGTTACTCCAACAGCCGCGATGCAAAGCAAGCCCAAAGCCCAAACCGATCGTAATCGAAACCGCCGAATACTCATCGTTGGCGGTATTTTCCCATGTTCCGGATCACGAGCGTTATCGAGCGAAATTGGTACGGCGGCAGGCGCGCATAAAGTCACGCAAGCTGCTTTATTGAACGCGCACAAGCGCTTCCGCCCAAGCGGGCAACTCCCAAGATCCGAAGTTTACGTCTGCCGTAAGCACCTCTAGCCCCGGACCTGCGACCTTGATCTTCGCCTCAATCACACCGTCTGATCGCGCCGGGATTGTTGCTGTATTCCGGCTCGAAACCAGATCCCAACCATTCGGAAGATTCCATCTGACTTTATACGTCATGGTGGCAGGGGCATGATTCGTAACTCGCAGCTCCACACGTACCACGTCTCCGGCTTTGACGACTTGAGCGTACGGGTAGATCCGAGCCCAGGACTCATCCAACATGTAGTTGATGTCCGGCCATGGCGACAGCTTGCCTAGGACGTTGCTCCTCTTTTCAAGCTCGTTATGCATCCGCTGCATCTGGGCTTGCGTATAGCGGAACATCGGTACCACATGCTGATTCATGAGCCATGTATTGCTCGGCAGCGTGCTGATCCTCCTGAGGCAATACTCGTAGCCTGCGCCTTTTCGAAGGAAGTCGCGGTTCTGCATGCAATAGTCATCCATACCTGAAGGAGTGAACGAGTCTCCTACAAACAAATAGGTCTGTCCATCATCTCGCCGCGCCACCAGGCCACCGTGATAGAGCGTTTGACCGGGAAAGTTCCAGAAAGTGAATTGCCATTCGTTCCAGCGCAGAGTCTCTCCGTCCCGCTTTGCATTCTGTACTGGAATCGGCCGCTTCGTAAGGCAAGGGAGGCGGAAGCCGCCTGGGTTGCCGATCACTTCCGACATAGATCCCGTGAAGTATATGGGCGGCGCGCCGAACGTAGCCGCCACATCATTCACGAAATCAGTGTGATCGTCGTGATAGTGAGTGATCCAGATGCCGTCTACGCTTCGTATCGTGCCGGACTCTTGAAGACGCTTCAGTTCAGGCAGCAACTTCCGATACCCCGCGTCGACTACAAACGCCGCTCCAGTCTTCGACACGATTACGCGAGAGTTTCCGATCGGCAGGATATCGGGTGGAAGATCGGCCATTTCAGCCATTGGCATGACATCCAGCGGCTGTTCCGCAGCACGCGACCGAATCCGATGATTTTCGTCGCCCCAGTACCAGCGCAAAGCGTCTGTCTCGAAATGACTGCGCAAGAACATCTGCAGATGGCTGATCAGTTGCGAAATCGACTTCTGCGGATCCGTGATTGCCGGTCCGTGTGCAGGAAGCAGAACATCGGGTTTCAGTGCGGCCAGCTTTCGCAGACTCGCGATCAGATCTTCGGCCCGCGCAGCGTAGCCGTGGTAACCGCGCGCTTTCGCTTCCGGAACAGCGTCCTGCAGACTGTATAGATCACGAATCTGGCCTTCGCCATAAACGAGGTCTCCGCTGCAAATCACGCGCTTTCCCGAGGCTTCGATCAGATACGACAAACTCCCCGCCGTATAACCCGGTGTGGCGATCGCTCGAATCCGCACATCCCCGGCTAGGATTTCGAAACCATCTTCGACGGGCTGCACTCCTGCCAAAGCACGCACCGGGACCTTTGTGCTTTTCTGAGCGTAATCGTGAAACCGGCCTTCCTCGAGCGCTTCCCAGAACTTCTCTGGCGCTGTGAACAGATGGGATTCGGTTGAGGGCACAAACAAGCTTGCACCCGCCCCGATTGCGCCAATAGAATCACGCCGCGCCGCCGTGAGCAGCAGACGTCGAACTCCCTCAGCCGCCTTCCCCGAACTGTACACGGCGATGTCCGGCCCGATCCTGACACTGTTCACCGGTCCAGGCTCGAAGCGTATCTGCGGGGGCAAGCGTGAGTCAGCAACCAAGAGTTGGCACACCGCAGCCAGAGTCACGAGGAAGATGCGCATTGGTAGATGTTAGCGCTGTTCTTCCGATTTCCTCGAGTAACTGCACGCCGCCACCCTCAATCTGAGTCAATCCTTGACGCCGATACTTGACAACTAAATCGCGATTTCGTGATAGGATTGCGCCACTGTATCGGAGGATCTCGATGTCCAAAGCTTGGCGCCTTCAGGCGATGGTGGCAATTATCAGTGCACTTTCACCTTTCGCGTGGTCACAGCAGTCGACCGCACGCCTCTTGGGTACCGTCACTGATCAAGCAGGTGGAGTTGTTCCCGGCGCGACCGTGCGGGCCGTAAATCTCGCGACGTCAAATGAACGAACGGTAACGACGGATAGCTCAGGCGAGTACTCGATTGGAGCACTGCCGATCGGCGCATATGCCCTTACCGTTGAGGCGCCGGGTTTCAAGACAAGTGCCGTTCGAAACCTGACTCTTCAAGTCGATCAGGAAGCACGCCTGGATGTGCAATTACTGGTCGGTTCAACCTCTGAAAGTGTCCAAGTCGAGGCGCTAGCTCCAATCCTGGTGACGGACGACTCATCCGTCGGTCAAGTCATCGAGAACAAGGCAATCGTCAACATGCCCCTGAACGGGAGAGCGTTTTGGCAACTCGCGCAGCTGACACCCGGTGTCGTATTTACACCTGGCGGATCGGACATCAGCGCAGGGGGGCAGGGCATAAGAGCGACTCGAATCGGTCTGCGAATCAGCGGGAGCAGTCGACTTGCCGGCGGTTGGTTCCTCGATGGCTTCGACATCACCGAGTACGAACTCGGCGCCACCAGCATTACGCCCTCCACTGATGCTCTGGAGGAATTTAAAGTGATGGCAGGCGGCATGAGCGCGGAGTACGCGCTGCCGTCAGTGATCAACGCGGCGCTGAAAAGCGGCGGGAACCAGTTCCATGGCAGCGTCTACGAGTACCTTCGAAACGAGAAGCTTGAAGCACGAAATTTCTTCGCCCAGCGCCGCACGCCGTTGAAGCGAAACCAATTTGGAGCAACCCTCGGCGGTCCCATCAAGCGGAATCGAATCTTCTTCTTCACAGACTACGAGGGGAGCCGCACCCGGCAAGGAACTACGTTCAATTCCGTTGTGCCGAGCCTTCAGGAACTCGCGGGTGACTTCAGCGGTGGCCGGCCGATTTTCGACCCTTTGACAACACGTCAGAATCCTGCGGCGCCGGGACAATTCATTCGTGATCAGTTCCCCGGCAACGTCATTCCACAGAACCGCTGGTCAACGCAGGCGGCCTATTTCCGGTCTCTCTTTCCGACGCCGAACAGCGGCACAAGCCGATTCGTGTACTCGCCTGCGCTCGCACTCGACAGCGACAAGTTCGACGTAAAGATCACGCCCAGACTGAGCGAAAAGGACAACATCGTCAGCCGCTATTCGTACTCCAACAACACGGAAAGCGATCCTGCCGCATACCCTGGGCTCGGTTTCTATCCCCTGAGCAGTCGGTCTCAAAATGTGGGCCTCAGTTACGTCCACATCTTTGCGCCCAACATCACCAGCGAAGTCGCCTACAACTACTACCGAACCTTCTTCTACTTCTTGAATGCGAGCGAGTTCAATGGCAAGGACGTGGTGAGTCTTGCCGGCATCAAAGGCTTCGAGGGTGTGTCAAGTGTCCAACCGGCTGCTCCGCAAATCAACCTCGCCGGGTTCCGCGCCATCGAAGGCAGCACGGACAATCGTCCGAAGGCGAACCGGATCAGAACATATCAATATCGAGCCTCATTGTCCTGGCATCATGGCTC
>DASQVJ010000224.1:0-9301 GCA_035640835.1 Bryobacteraceae bacterium | reverse complement strand
GGCATCCCGCGATCTTCGGCTATCAATTGGAGACCGGGGACGACCTCACCTTCGACGATCGCGACAGTGCTCCCTACATGCCGAAGTGCGTCGTGGTCGATCCGGAGTTTGATTGGTCCGGACCCCGAGACCGCAGATCTGTTCCTTGGGACGACACCATCATCTATGAAACACACGTGCGTGGCTATACCATGTTGCACCCCCGTGTTCCACCGGCATGCCGCGGTACATACGCAGGGCTCGCCACCAAGGAGGTCCTCAATTACATCAAGGCGCTTGGCGTCACAACTGTCGAACTGCTGCCGATTCACACATTCGTGGACGAAGGCCACCTGCGAGACAAGGGTCTGACGAACTTCTGGGGCTACAACACCATCGGTTTCTTTGCGCCGGATCCGCGCTACGCCGCGAACCCCAGCGAAAGTTTGCGTGAGTTCAAGGAGATGGTCGCCTCCTTCCACGATGCCGGGCTCGAAGTCATCCTCGACGTTGTCTACAACCACACCGCCGAAGGGAACGAACGCGGCCCCACATTATCTTTCAAAGGCTTCGATAATGCTTGCTATTACCGCCTGCTTCCCGATCAAAAGCGTTACTACATCAACGACACCGGAACCGGCAATACACTAAACCTCAGTCATCCAAGAGTGCTGCAAATGGTCACCGACAGCCTTCGTTACTGGGTTCAGTTCACTCACGTCGATGGCTTCCGCTTCGATCTCGCAACCATCCTGGGCCGTGAGTCGAACGGGTTCGATCACCAGAGCGGCTTCCTCAGAGCAGTCAGCCAGGATCCTCTGCTCGGCACCGTGAAGCTGATCGCCGAACCCTGGGACCTGGGGCCTGGAGGATATCAAGTCGGTGCCTTCCCGCCTGGATGGGCCGAGTGGAACGACAAATACCGCGACAACGTTCGTGATTTCTGGCGCGGAGGGCTCTCCGCAAGCGCTCTTGCCGAACGACTCTGTGCCTCCGCAGCAATCTTCAAACATCAAGGACGGCGTCCTTGGTCATGCATCAATTTCATCACCGCGCATGACGGGTTCACTCTAAACGACCTGGTCTCCTATAACGAGAAGCACAACGCCGCGAACGGCGAAGAGAATCGCGATGGAACCAACGACAATCGCTCCTGGAACTGCGGAGTCGAAGGCCCAACCAACAATCCGAAAGTGAACCAGCTCCGCATGCGCCAAATGCGCAACATGCTCGCGACGCTCCTGCTCTCACAAGGCACACCCATGCTGCTTGCGGGCGACGAGTTCGCTCGTACTCAGCAAGGAAACAACAACGCCTATTGCCAGGACAACGAGATCAGTTGGGTCGACTGGAGTTTGGCCGAAAAAAACGCACCGCTGGTTCGTTTCGTTCGACAACTCACCTCAATGCGTCATCGCTATCCCATCCTGCGACGAAATCTCTTCCTCAACGGCGAATACCTGGAAGAGATCGGCGTACGCGATGTCACCTGGATCAACACGGATGGCACCCAGATGGAAGACGAGAACTGGCATGATCCCGCGACGCGCTGCTTCGGCGCGCTGCTCGATGGACGCGCGCAAACCACCGGCATCCGCCAGCGCGGCAAAGAGGCGACGATCCTGATCATCATCAACGGCAACCCGAAACCCGTCGAGTTCACGCTCCCTGAGTGTGTTGGGGCTTGCCACTGGTCGCTATACATCGATACCAGCGTCTCTGATCTGGAGGAAAAGCCGCAAATCGAGATCAACGCCAGCCACGTCGTGCCCGGGCTATCGCTTCTCTTGTTCGTGCTCGAAACGGAGCCTGCCATCCCTGACGACATCAACCCGTCATGAGCAATCGCACGTTGCACGCGAGCACTACGTCGCTCAACCCGCATGGCCCAGAGGTGCTTCCGGACGGCACCGTTCGATTCCGCCTCTGGGCGCCGGCTTGCGAACGCGTCGATCTCGAACTCCAGAGCAACCATGAGATGCTTCGCCTGAACCCGATCGGTGACGGCTGGCACGAGCTGACCACCAATCGTGCACAAGCCGGCACGCGCTATTCATTCGTCCTACCCAGCGGTCTGCGGGTCCCGGACCCCGCGTCCCGCTGCCAGCCCAACGATGTCCATGGCCCTAGCGAAATCATTGATCCTTCGTCGTGGACGTGGAGCGAATCCACCTGGAAGGGCCGGCCCTGGAGCGAAGCCGTTATGTACGAACTGCACACCGGCACCTTCACACCCGAGGGCACGTTCCGATCAATCATCGACAAACTCCCCCATCTCGTCTCGCTTGGCGTGACCGCAATAGAGCTCATGCCCGTCGCCGACTTCCCCGGCTCCCGCAACTGGGGTTATGACGGTGTCCTGCTCTATGCACCCGACTCCTCCTACGGCCGCCCCGAAGATCTTAAGGCTCTCGTCGAGGCCGCCCACGCTCACGGTCTCATGGTCTTCCTCGATGTCGTCTACAACCACTTCGGGCCCGACGGCAACTACCTGTCGCTTTATGCTCCCCAGTTCTTCACGAAGCGGCACAAGACGCCATGGGGCGACGCGGTCAACTTCGACGGACCCGGCTGCCGTGCCGTCCGCGACTTCATGATTCACAACGCCCTATATTGGGTGCAGCAGTTCCACATCGACGGTCTGCGTCTCGATGCCGTTCACGCCATCGTCGACGACAGCCCGAAACACGTGCTGGAAGAACTCGCCGAGCGAGTCCGAGCCGCGGTTCCAAACCGCTTGGTCCATCTCATACTCGAGAATGAAGAGAACCAGGCTAAGTACCTCCAGCGTGATGCCGGATCTCAACCCCGTTACTACACCGCGCAGTGGAACGATGATGTCCATCACGTCCTCCACACTGCTGTAACGGGCGAAGACAAGGGTTACTATGTCGACTACCGAGGCGACACCATCAAGCTCGGACGCGCGCTCGCGGAAGGCTTCGCCTTTCAGGGTGAGATGATGCGCTACCGCGGTCGTCATCGAGGCGAGCCTTCCACTCACCTACCGCCTGCTGCCTTCATCCCCTTTCTTCAGAACCATGACCAGATCGGCAACCGCGCCTTCGGCGATCGCATCGGGGCCTTGGCTACTCGTGACGCACTGCGCGCGGCCGCAGCCGTCTACCTGCTGCTGCCACAGGTCCCCATGCTCTTCATGGGCGAAGAATGGTGTGCCTCCACGCCCTTCCCTTTCTTCTGCGACTTTGGACCCGAGCTCGCCGAAGCTGTTCGCAAAGGCCGACGCGAAGAGTTCGCCCGATTCCCTGAGTTCCAGGATCCCGCCCAACGAGAACGAATCCCAGACCCGCAAGCCGAGGAGACTTTCCTATCCGGCAAGCTCAGGTGGGATGAACCAGACGAGCCTTACCACCGCGATTGGCTCGACTGGTATCGCAAAATCCTGTCACGACGCCGTGAATTGATCACTCCCTTAATTGACCGAATCGAGCACGCGGGCACGTTCCAGGTGCTCGATCATGGCGCTGTGTTCGTCCGCTGGCAGATCAAGGGCGGAGGCCATCTGGTGCTTGCAGTCAACTTGTCCAACGCCTCTGTCGCCGGCTTCCCACCAACCGCCGGCACGCCCGTGTGGCAGGAAGGTACGGCTGACATTAATGGGGTCTACGGCCCCTGGAGCGTCCATTGTTGGCGTACGCAGCCCGAGGACGTCCGCTCATGACTCCGCGCGCCACCTATCGCCTTCAGTTCCGCAAGGACTTCGGCTTCGCCAGGGCCGCCGAGATCGCGCCTTACCTTGCACAGCTCGGCGTGAGCCACGTCTACGCGTCCCCTTGGCTCAAGGCGCGTCCCGGCAGCACGCACGGTTACGACATCGTCGATCATCACACGCTCAATCCCGACCTCGGCTCCGAAGAGGACTTCCAGCGAATGATCGAGGCCTTCGCCAAAAATGGCCTCCGCCAGATCCTCGACTTCGTGCCCAATCACATGGGCGTCGGCGGCTCCGACAACCCTCTCTGGCTCGACGTCCTCGAATGGGGACCCGATTCCGCCTACGCCCATTGGTTCGACATCGATTGGCACCACGATCGGACCCGGCATCAGGACAAACTGCTCGTGCCGTTCCTCGGCAATCAGTACGGCACCGAGTTATACACGGGCAGGCTGCGGCTCAACTTCGATGAGCACGAGGGGTCTTTTGCAGTCTGGGCTTACAACACGCACAAGCTGCCCATCTGCCCTCACCATTACAGCCGTATCCTCGGGGAGGAGCATCCCGAGCTCGAGCGCTTCGGCGATGCCTTTGCGAACCTCCCGGAGTGGCGCCCGCAAGTCGGCCTCCGCGCCGGTGAGCTCAAACAGGAACTCGCCCAGTCGGTACGCGACCACGACGATGTCCGTGCAGCTGTCCGGGCTGCCCTCAACCGCTTCAACGGCATGGAAGCCAACGAAGAGTCCTGGCGCGATCTTGACTCCCTCATCCGCGACCAGTTCTGGCGCGCCGCCGATTTTCGCGCTGCAGCCGATGACATCAACTATCGCCGCTTCTTCAATATCAATGACCTTGCAGGTATCCGGCAGGAAATCCCCGCCGTTTTCGAGCACTCTCACCAACTCGTCTTCCGCCTTCTCGAGAACACCACGCTCGATGGCTTGCGCATCGATCACGTGGATGGCCTGCTTGACCCGAAGGGCTATCTGGAGCGCCTCCGCGCGCATCGGTCACCCGATTCACCGCAATTCTACCTGGTGGTCGAGAAGATCCTTTCGTCACATGAAAGCTTGCGTGAAGACTGGCCGGTTGACGGCACCACCGGATACGAGTTCCTGAACCTGGTGCTCGGCCTCCTGATCGACTCCGCAGGCGAACAGGTCTTCACACGCACCTACCTCGACTTCACAGGCGAGCGCCAGCCCTTCGGGGAGGTCGTGCACGAAAGCAAGCTGCGCATCATGCGCAACGAGATGGCGAGCGAGTTGAACGTGCTCGCCCGCGAGGCCGCCCGCGTCGCGCAGCAAAACCCCAAGACAGCGGACTTCACCCGCAATCTGCTGCGCCGCGCAATACGCGAGATCATCGCATGCTTCCCCGTCTACCGGACCTACGTCGATTTCCGCGACACGCCCACCGACGAAGACCGCCGCGACCTCGCCTGGGCTTTGAAGACGGCCCGCGCCAGGGAGAAGGACCTTGACCCGGACGCGTTCGACTTTCTTGCAAGTCTGCTTTCCGGCGATCTCGTGGCCCAACCCCACAGCGGGTTCAGCCGCCACGGCGTATTGCGACTTGCGATGAAGCTCCAGCAATACAGCGGCCCCGTGATGGCCAAGGGTCTCGAGGACACGGCGTTCTATCGCTACAACCGTTTCGTCGCCTTGAACGAGGTGGGAGGCCACCCCGACCAGTTCGGCGTGCAACTCTCGCAGTTCCATAGGGCGAACGCCAAGCGTGCCAAGCGCTGGCCGCATTCGATGCTGACCACGTCCACGCACGACACCAAGCGGGGCGAGGACACCCGTGCCCGTTTAGCCGTGCTGTCCGAGATGGGCGAGGACTGGGCCAAGCAGGTGCAAGCCTGGAGCCGCATCCTCCGTGCACGGCTGGGCGATGTCGAAGGCACCGCGCCGCCCGATCGCAACGATGAGTACCTGTTCTATCAGCTCCTGCTCGGCACCTGGCCAGTCGAGCTCACCGGTGTGGGCTCAGAGCTAGATGCGGTTGGACTGGCGAAATACACCGACAGGATCAAGGGGGCGATGATAAAGTCGATGCGAGAGGCGAAGGTCCGTTCGACGTGGGCCTCGCCCGACACAACCTACGAATCCGCCGTGCTGACTTTCGTCGAGTCAGCCCTAAGCCCCGAAGCCTCGAGTGCGTTCTTGTCGGCGTTCCTGCCATTTCAGGAACGGGTCGCAAGGCTCGGAGTACATAACAGCCTGGTACAGACCGTGTTAAAGCTGACGTGCCCCGGCGTGCCCGATATCTATCAAGGCGCCGAGCTCTGGGATCTGAGCCTGGTAGACCCCGACAACCGGCGCCCGGTCGACTTCGCCTCGCGCAGGCGCTTGCTGGAAGAGATAAAGAAGCGCGACGTAGGCGAGATGCTCCAGAACTGGAAGGATGGTGCAATCAAACTGCACGCGATCACGCGCATTCTCGCTTTGCGTGCGCAGGAATCGGACCTGTTTGCGCAGGGCGACTACGACCCCGTTGCCGTCACCGGCGAGCATGCCGATCGCGTGTGCGCGTTCACGCGACGCTCGGGCGAGAAGGCGGTCGTCGTGGTAGCCGCGCGCTTCCCCGTTCGCTGCGAATCTCAATCGGGCTGGTCGGACACTTCGCTGTCAGTTGCACCCGAACTGGGAACGCTTCGCGATGCGTTGACAACGAACGCAGTGGCAGTATCTGAGGCTCCACTCTCAATGGATGCTGTTCTAACGCGCCTTCCCGTTGCCGTGCTGGTATCGAGTTCGCTGGGGGGTCAGACTGCGTCGGACTTCCCTCCGAGGTCTGCACAGACTCCCCCTGACTCTCCGAGCGCATGACGCCACATTGAAGACGCTATACGGAACTCTTTTCGACCTCGAGCGGGTGAGTCATCTCTTCCGGACGGACCCACGAATTGAACTGCTCCTCTGTCACGAACCCGAGCTTCAGGGCAGCTTCGCGTAGAGTCAGATCTTCGCGGTAAGCGGTGAGTGAGATCTTCGCCGCCTTCTCATATCCGACATGTGGATTCAGTGCCGTAACGAGCATCAGCGAATGATCGAGATGTTCCTTGATGCATTTCTCGTTCGGCTCGATCCCTATCGCGCAACGATCGCAGAACGAGCGGGAAGCGTCGGTCAGTAGCTCGATCGACGTAAGGACATTGTGCAGCATGACGGGCTTATAGACGTTCAGTTGAAAGTTGCCCTGCGACCCTGCAAACGCCACGGCGTGGTCGTTGCCAAATACCTGGACGGCGACCATCGTGAGCGCCTCGCACTGCGTGGGATTGATCTTCCCGGGCATGATGGAGGAGCCGGGTTCGTTTTCGGGGATGTTGAGCTCACCAAGCCCCGCGCGGGGGCCAGAGGCGTACCAACGCACATCGTTTCCGATCTTCATGAGCGCACCGGCGAGCGTGCGAAGGGCACCGCTCACGCTCACCATAGCGTCGTGCGCCGAGAGCGCCGCAAACTTGTTGGGAGCTGAGACAAATGGCCTGCCGGTTTCTTCCGCGATCTTCCGGGCAGCTAGCTCGCCGAACCGGGGATCAGCGTTGAGGCCTGTGCCGACTGCGGTGCCGCCGACTGCCACCGCGTAAACAACGGGGAGAGCCTGGCGAATGCCGTCGAGTGCCTGGTCAAGTTGCGCCACCCAGCCGGAGATCACCTGGCCGAGAGTGAGCGGCGTCGCGTCCTGAAGGTGCGTCCGGCCCACCATGACAATGTCGTGATAAGTCCGGGACTTCTCGGCGAAGACGTCACGGAGCCGGCTTACCGCTGGTATCAACTCCCCTTCGATTGCCTCCACGGTAGCGATGTGCATCGCAGTTGGAAACGTGTCGTTCGAGGACTGACTGTGATTCACATCATCATTGGGATGGATCGGCTTCTTTGTGCCGACGGTCCCGCCGGCAAGCTGAATTGCCCGGTTGGCAATCACTTCATTCGCGTTCATGTTGGTCTGTGTGCCAGAACCGGTCTGGAACACGACCAGCGGGAACTCGTCATCCAAGCGGCCGTCGATCACTTCCTGCGAGGCACAAACGATGAGATCGACCTTTTGCGTCGGAAGCTGGCCCAGTTCGCCGTTGGCCAGGGCCGCGCACTTCTTGAGGATTCCGAGGGCTCGAATGACGGGCCGGCCCCAGCGAAAGCGCTCGACGCCAATCGGAAAGTTCATGTGAGATCGCTGGGTCTGTGCACCCCACAAGTGCTCGGCCGGAACTCGGACCTCGCCCAACGTATCTTCTTCGATCCGGAACTGATCTGTGCGCGTCATGGTGTATCAATAGTCCTCAAACGTTATTTACTTCCCCAAAGGAGCGAGGCCCAAGGCACGCTGACGCTAAGGAACACGACCAGGAAGATGGCGCCAAAAATCGCTCCGAGGCGCCAGTAATCCTTGGCCGGCAGATAACCGCTGTTGGCATAGATCGGGCTGGCCGCATCCGCAAATGGCGTTATCACGCCCATGATTCCCAATTCCATGCACAGCAGCAGGGCGAATTCCTTCACGGGAATGCCCGGTATTGCAACGCCAGTCAGCAGAATCACTGGCAGCAAAGCAATCGTGTACGCATCCACACTGGCGAATGCATAATGCGCCACGAAAAACAGGGCGAGCAGAAAGAGCATCGCGAGGTGGGGCGAAAATCCCCGCATGTGCATTGCGATGCCGTCAGCAAACCATTTCACGAAGCCGACGCGGTCGAGCCCCTCACAGAGCGCAAGCAGCGCACCGAGCCAAGCGAACGTGGTCCAGGCACGCTGATGCTCTGCGATGTCGCTCCACGTCACCACCCGGGTGACCAACATCAGAGAGACCGCTATGAATGCGACCGTGGCAGCACCGACGTAGGCGACTCCCCCGACCCACAGGCCAAGCGAGAGGACAACAATCCCCGCCAGGATCTTTTCGCGTCGCGTGAGTGGTCCGATCTTTTCAAGTTGGGCAGCTGCCCATTTTGAAACTTCGCTGTTCCGCTTTACTTCCGGCGGATAGAGCCAGTAAGTCAGAACAGGGACGAGAATCAGAAGCGGGATGATTGCCGGCGCGGCAGTGATGAACCAGTCAGTCCATCGGAACTCAACGTGCGCGAGCTTTTCAACAAGTCCTGCAGCCAGCAAATTAAATGAGGCGGCAGTAAGAAACAGCGAACTTGTTACGCATGTGGTCATGATGGCGACCCACATGAGATAGGACCCGACCCGGCGCGAAGAGGCATCGTTTGGCTTCGAACCATAATCAAGGGCCAGATCGTTCGCGATCGGGTAGATGATCCCTCCGCTGCGAGCTGTGGGTGACGGTATGAACGGCGCCAGAATTGTATCGGCCAACGCAATTCCATAACCCAATAGGAGCGTGCTCTTACCCATTCGCTTGATGATTACAAGAGCGATGCGATGACCTAGCCCTGTTCGGTCGTAGCCAAGGGCGATTATGAACGCTCCAACGATGAGCCACACTGTCGGACTGCTATATCCTGAGAGCGCCCACGTCAGAGCGGCGCTCGCGGGACGAAACTCTGCCCGTGACAACTGCTCGGGACTGAACAGAACAAAAGGCGCCAGGACTGTCGTCAGCGTCAAGCCAATCATTGCGATCGCAGCGCCTGGCAGCGGTTCGAGAATCAGCCCAACGATTACG
>DASQVJ010000223.1:0-4202 GCA_035640835.1 Bryobacteraceae bacterium | reverse complement strand
CCGCTGTTCGCCCAAGCTGCTCGGCCAGGTGCGCCCGCAAAGCCCAATAAGGCTGATAGAGGCGGACCCTCTCAGCCGGAATCGCATCGAGCAGCTTCAGACCTTCAGCCGGCCCACGAGCCTCCGCAACCGCTGCAGCCCGACTCACAAACACGCCAATGGTCGGAGCCTTCTCTAGCAGTCCCTCATAGAGCAGCGCAATCTCTTCCCAACCCGGCTCGCCGTTCAACACTCGATGTGCATGCGCCGACTGAATCGCAGCCTCAAGCTGAAACCGCCCCGTCCGCTTCTGCTCCGCTGCAAGCGCCAGAAGCTTCTCGGCCTCCTGGAACATCGGTCCCGACCATCGAGTCACGTCTTGCTCACTTAGCGGCACATACGCGCCCGTATCGCTGTACCGCGCCGGTCGCCGAGCCTCCGAGTGCAGCATCAATGCCAGCAGCCCCTTCGCCTCAGGCTCATCCGGCATTCCCTCAACCACGAGCCTCGCCAGCCAGATTGCCTCTTGCGACAAGCCCTGCCGTTGTGCCTCGGAACCCGCGACATCCTTCCACCCGCTCCCATACGCTGCGTAGATCGCCTCCAGCACAGGCTCGAGCCGCTCGGCTAAATCCTCCGGTTCAGGTCGTGCGAACCGAATACCCGCATCCCGAATCTTCGTCTTGGCACGCACTAGCCGCTGTCCCATCGTTGAGGGCGACACCAAGAATGCCGACGCGATTGCCGCCGCGTACAACCCAAGCACAACCTGCAGCAACAAGGGCGTCCGAATCGCCTCATTGATCGCGGGGTGCGCACAAGCAAACAGCAGGTTCAAACGCTCATCCGGGAACGCCTGATCATCAGACGTGCGACTCATCGCGTCCTCCGTAATCCGCGTGAGCTCCACTTCTTGAGCTCGAGCAAGCGCGTGGTGGCGAGCCTTGTCCACCAGCCTTCGTCGAGCCGCGGACAGCAGCCAGGCTTCCGGCTTGTCGGGCACACCGTGGCGCGGCCAGCTCTCGAGCGCACTGCGAAACGCATCGCCGAGCGCATCCTCCACGTCCGCGAGATCCCGCCAACGCGACACCAGAAAAGCAACGAGGCGGCCGTAAGAGGTGCGAGCCGCCTCCTCCGCTGCACGATGTCCGTCCAGCGTTGTCAAGCGTTGCTGGTCGCCGATGCCGGCATTTGCAAGTGAGGCCGCACTTCAATCACCCCATTCGGCGCCGCAGGGCACATTGCCGCATACTTCAACGCTGTGTCGAGATCCGGGACTTCGATGTTGTAGTAGCCACCGAGCTGCTCCTTGGTGTCCGCATAAGGACCGTCCTGGACCAGTCGTTCACCGTTGCGCAGACGGACGGTGGTGGCGAGGTCAGGCGGCTCAAGGCCCGCACCTCCAACCTTCACGCCCGCGTCCGTCAACGTCTTTGTGTACGCAGTCCAACCTGCCCGATAGGCAGCCGCTTCGGCCGGGTTCTTGCGCTTTTCCATGTCGCCCTTGCTTTCGTAGATCAGAATCGTGTATTGCATTTCAGCTCTCCTCTTGAGTATGACCGCCGGTTTTCCCGGCAGCTTCACCCCAAAGTCGTGCGAGCCTTTGCGATTTCGACAGAGCGACCAAAAAATCTTCAGGTCAGTTCCACCCGCGGCTCCGGATCGTAATGAATACGAACCTCGCGAGCACCATTCAGGATCGAGAGCCTTCCAGCCTCCATCACGAGCTCGTTGTAGCGGGAGTTTGCCGGAGTCGCGATCACACCCGCCGCGTCAATGCGATCGAGCTCCGCTCGCCGCGCCTGCACATCGCCCGCGGCCTCGACCCGCAGCGCCGCAGGCACGATGTGCTCAATCGAGCGATACCCATAGCCGACCGGCACCAACCCACGGCCGCCCACATCGACGTACTGGAAGTAATCCGGACTCGGCTCCGCATACTGCGTCGACCCTTCACCACCCGGCTTCCGTACATAGCTATACTGCAGGCCTCGATACTGGTCCGAGTGCACCAGCCACCCGCCTTCTTCACGAGTTGCGCAATACAGCGTCATGCCCTGCGTATTCGTGCCAGGCGCCGCATCCGGAAAGCTCAGCGAGTTCTGCACGTTCAGACACGCGCCGTTCTCCCAGATCACGCGGGCATCGGCCCACAGGAAGCCTTCGTTCCCGTTCGGATACCGATCCCGAATCCCATACACGCTCACCGACGCTGGACGCAGACCCGTGATGAAGTGTACGAGATCCACATAGTGGCAGCCGATGTACGAGAAGGCGTCCGAGTTCTCAACCGTGCACCAGTTCTGAAAGTTCGAGCGCCGGTAGTACCACTTCTCCATCAGACAAGCCGTTCCGAGCTTGAACTCGCCAAATAGCCCGTCACGATAGCGCTGGCGAGCCATGAGGCTTCGATCATCAAACCGCTTGTGGTACTCGACGGCAACCAACAGCCCTCGCTCTCTCGCAGCCGCCTCAATCGCCACAGAGTCGCGAGCATTTAACACGAGCGGTTTCACACAGCACACATGCTGCTCATGCTCGAGCGCATACATCACGACTTCGAAGTGCAGTTGATCCGGCACCGCAACCACGACAATCTGTCGCGGAGGCAAGGCGTCGATGAACTGCCGATACAGCTCGGGCTGCGGCTCGTCGCCGTCAGTTGGGGCAATGGCAAAGCTCTGATCAGGGAACGCACGCGCCCAGATCGGGGCGTCGCGCAGCTTCTCCACCGTCCTTCGATGCTGCGCGACTACCTGGATGTCGCCGATCACCTCGGACCTCTGGAGGTGCAGTAACGACGGAAGTATTTGATCGTGGGCGATCATCCCTCCGCCCACCAGAAGCACTTGAGGCGTCAAGCAACAGCCTCGGCGAAGGCCTCACCGAGCACAGCCGTCGACTCGCGCAGTGCTTCTTCATGAATCGTCAGAGGAGGAGAGATCTTGACGGTGCCCCCGCCGGAGCCCACCGGGCTGAACATCAGGAGACCCTTCTCGACAGACTTCTCCACGACACGCCAAGCCAGGTCACCATCCGGTTCCTTCGAGCCTGGCTGCACACACGCTACGCCCGCTACAAGCCCCTTACCATCCACGTGCCCGATCTGGGGAAAGCGCTTCTTGAGCGCCGAGAGCTCGGCATGCAGGATCTCGCCCATGGCCGCCGAGTTCTCCGCGAGCCTCTCGCTCAGCACAATGTCGATCGAGGCCAGCGCAGCCGCGCAGCACACCGGGTTGCCCGTGTGTGTCGACGTCATTGAACCTGGGGGGTGCAGATCCATCAAATCGCGCCGGCCCATGACAGCTGCGAGCGGCAATGAACTGGAGATGCCTTTGCCCCAGGTCGTGATATCCGGGACGATGCCGTAATGCTCGAACCCCCACAGCTTCCCGGTGCGCCCAAAGCCCGCCTGCACTTCATCGAGCACCAGGATCGCCTTGCGGCCGGTGCACCACTCGCGGAGATCCTTCATGTACTGCACGGGTGCAAACGACGCACTTCCACCTTGGTAAGTCTCGAGGATCACGCCCGCCACATTCGCCGGTTCCACGCCTCGCTCTCGCAGCGACTTCAGGAAGAAATCGAACGAGGTGTCTGTTGTTCGATAGCCATCGGGGAAGGGGATCTGCACGAACCCTGGGTCCTCATTGACGATCCATTCCTTGAGCGACGGAATGCCGCCGGCCTGCCGTGAACCGAGCGTGCGCCCGTGGAATGCCTTCTCGAACGAAACGATGACGTGTTTGTTGCGGCCGCCGACTTTCACACCGTGTGTGCGACAAAGCTTGATGGCGCACTCGACCGTCTCGGAGCCCGTGGTCAGCAGGAAGACCTTCTTCATCGGCTCCGGCATGAGCCCCGAGAGCTTTTCAACAAGCTGCGCCCGAATCTCACTCGGGAAGCAGTAATTCGTGAGCAGCTTCGAGTCGGCCTGCCGCTTGATGGCGTCGATGATCTCTTGTCGCCCGTGCCCCGCGTTCGTGATAAGCACGCCGGACGACCAGTCGATCCACTGATTGCCCCAGCGATCGCAAACCTGGAATCCCTCGGCATGATCCCAGACGACCGGCGGCTGCCCTTGCATGGCGACCGGCTCGAAGCAATGAAGCTTCTCCAGCACGGGGATAGACTCGGGTACGGGGAAATCGGTAACGATGCGCCGGTACTTAGTCTCAACGCGCGGAACCCCCCGCGGCACCAACGAAAACACTCGACCCATA